>NZ_JAPFPW010000015.1 GCF_026155325.1 Desulfobotulus pelophilus
AACGCCGATAAGAACCAGTTTTTTTCCCTTGTGATCTTCGGAAATCTGTTGAGCAACGGCTTTGACGCGTGTGCGAATGTCTTCTTCAGAAAAAACCGGTATAAGATCCACCATGAAAAATAATCCTTACCACCACTAAATTGTCTCTGTCAGTTTCTGTAAAATCTTAACAGGATAAAAATATCCGGTATCCGGAAGAAAGTCAACCGGTCTACCGGATTACAGTGCAGGTTTCATGTAGAAAAGAGGATGTTTTAAATCCCTGTATCTTTTAAATTTTCTACCAGGTTCTTTTGTTCAGCGCTAAGAGTTTTAGGCATATCTATAAAGACATTGATAAAAAGATCTCCTTTTTCCTGAGGACGCTGCATAACAGGAAGCCCCCGCCCGGGGATGCGCATACGTGTTTTGTGCGGGGTGCCGGGAGCAATATTCACTTCCAGCTCACTGCCATCCAGTGTGGGAACCCGGATACGGGTCCCGAGCAGAGCTTCGGTGAGCCGGATGCTGTGGTCCATATACAGGTCCTGACCCTCATGTCGGAAGATGGGGTCTGGTACGAGGGATGCCTGAATATAGAGATCGCCCGGTTCACCTCCAAAGCCTGCAGGGTCACCTTTTCCTGCCAGCCGTATTTTTTTCCCGGGTAGCATTCCTTTGGGAATCCTAACCTGCAGCTGCTCGTTTTTATCCTGTATGGAAAAGCTCAGGGTTTTTTGCGTGCCTTCGGCTATTTCCCTGAGGGTCAGCGGCAACCGGTAAATTCTGTCCTGCCCTTTAGCCGGGGCTTGATGGAAGCGTGAAGATCCTTTTCGGCTGTTGTTTCCGAAAAAAGATGAAAACCCGGATCCGCCAAATCCAAACTCCCGGAAAATATCAGAAAAATCAAAGTTTCTGAAAATGTCTTCCTGGCTGTAGCGTTGCTGGAAACCCGTGGAACCGTACATATCATACTGCTGTCTTTTTTCCGGATCGCTTAGAACGGCATAGGCTTCACTGATTTTTTTAAAAGTGGCTTCTGCACCGGGGTCGTTGGGATTTTTATCCGGATGATGTTTTACGGCAAGCCTTCTGTAGGCTTTTTTGATTTCATCGGCGCTGGCTCTGCGATCCACGCCAAGAAGTGTATAATAATCCGTATGACTCATAGAACCTCGCTTTGTCTATCCTTACCGTACTCTTCTCAGATGAATGTATCGCTGAAAAGATAGGCTTATTTTGCCATATGTCAAGGAGTGTTTTGTGTTATAAGTTTTTGTTTTTTTTGCTTATCAATATTTTTTTAGACGATCGAGGCGCAAGCGTTCCCTGTGGTCGGAAAGTCGTCTGGCCCCTGCTGTTACAGCAAAAATGGTACCAAAGCCCGTGCTGCCGGCTATGAGAAACATGATGAGAATCTGATATTTTACCGCCTCCATGGGGGGGGCACCTGCCAGAATCTGTCCTGTCATCATGCCGGGAAGGCTGACAATGCCTGCCACACTCATGGCGTTGATGATGGGAATCATGCCGCTTCGTATACTGTCTTTCCGGATATCTGAAACCGCTTCAGAAAAGCGCTGGCCCAGCATGAGCCGGGTTTCGATGATGGCTTTTTTTTCCCACAGGGTCTGGGTAAGGCGGTCAAGGCCGATGGCAATGCCGTTCATGGTATTTCCGAGAATCATGCCCAGCAGGGGTATGGCATATTGAGGGGTGTACCATGGGTCTTGGGAGATGATTACCATAAGGGCAAAAAGAGTAATCAGAAAAGAAGAGAGGCACATGGCTCCTGTGCCGATGCCGAAGCCCCATGGTCCTGCAAAGCGCAAGGACTGGCGTCGCATGACTTCCCAGCCTGCCGTTGCAAGCATAAAAAGAACCATAAGGCCGAGCAGGCCAGGATGAATGAGCTCAAAGATGAATTTGAGGGCAAATCCGAGAAGAGAAAGCTGCGCTGTTGCCCGGGCAGCGGAAATCATCAGCTGACGGCCGATGCCCAGCCGCAGAAAAAGTGAGAGGCCAGCATTGATCAGAATGAGAAGAGAGGCCAGTGCCAGATCAAAAGGCGTAAGCAGTATCATGGCGTCCTTTCTGGAGTGATGGAGCAGGGCCCTGGTTTGTCTGACTGTTTCCCCATGAAGACAGTCATGTGAAAAAGCGGTTTTAGTGTTCATGTCAGGGGTTCCGAAGGGTAGAGCCGGAGATTCCATATCGGGCAGAACAGTTGGTTTTATCAGTAAAGAACCCTTCCGGAATGGGAGAGAATCCCGTTTGCCAGGTAATAAAGGGTGTGACATACGCGTTGCAGTTGTTCCGGATTGTGGCTGATCCAGATAAGGGAAGCCCGGGTCCTCTTCTGGTAATCAAATATCAGTTTTTCCATGAGTTTTGTGCCCTCAGCGTCCAGATTGGCAGTTGGTTCATCCAGAAGCAGCACCTTTGGTTCATTGGCCAGAATACGCAGCAGTGCGAGACGTTGTTTCTCGCCGCTGGACAGACGATGAATTTCCCATGAGGGCACATCCGGCGGAAATCCCATAAAAGCAGTTTCTTTTTCAGGAAAGGTACCGGGAAAATGCTCACCAGCGGTATGAAGCCACCATTGACTCTCTGCGGGCATCAAAGCAACCTGTCTGCGCCACTGCGGTCCTGACATGTCCGTATGGATTACATTGTCCAGCATCAGGGTGCCGGAAAACACCTCTATATCCGCAAAGGCCCGGAACAGAATACTTTTACCTGCTCCGGAGGGGCCGGAAATGCCTGCGCACTCCCCTGCTTCAACGGAAAGGGAGACAGGGCCAATATGATGGATTTTTATATTCTGTGCTCGGAACATGGCTTATGTCTGATCTGTGGTGGGGGATAGCTGCTTTTTTAATGCCACACGGATCAAGGCCAGGGCGGCTGGTGTCATCCCTTCCATGCGGGACGCCTGCCCCAGAGTTTCAGGGCGGATTTTCTGTAGTTTGCTGCTGAGTTCTCTGGAAAGACCGGGAAGTCCCTCGTAGGGAAAGTCCTCAGGAATTTTGATTTTTTCAAGATCTCTGAATTTTTTCACCTCCTGCGTCTGTCGCTGTATGTAGCCCTCATACTTGATGGTAATTTCCACCTGGCGACGGACCCTTTGGTCCAGACTTTTTTCAGGAGGGGCCAGTACTTCCACGCAGGTATAGTCCAGTTCTGCCCTTTTCAGGAGCTGATCCAGAGAAACGCCGTTTTTCAGTTCAGGAGACCCTGTCTGTTGAAGAAAATGCTTGGCCTGGGCAGGTCCGATGTGGATGCTGCGTATGCGTTCCATTTCCAGTCGCGTGCGGAGGGCGTATTCCCGTACCCTTTCTACGCCTTCCTGATCCACCAGGCCTAAGTCATATCCTTTTTCCGCCAGGCGCAGGTCCGCATTATCTTCCCTGAGGAGGAGGCGGTATTCGGCTCTGGATGTGAACATACGGTAGGGTTCGCTTGTGCCACGGGTGATAAGATCATCCACCATTACAGCCATATAAGCTTCGGATCTGTCCGGGATAAAAGGGGGGCGACCCTGTATGCTGCAGGCGGCATTGATGCCTGCCCAGAGTCCCTGAGCAGCCGCTTCCTCATACCCGGAAGTGCCATTGATCTGACCTGCGAGAAACAAGCCCTGAACAAGGCGGGTTTCAAGGCTTGATTTCAGTTGCAGAGGATCCACAAAGTCGTATTCTATGGCATAGCCGGGCCGGATTATTTCGGCTTTTTCAAGGCCCGGAACGGACTGGACAAAGGGAATCTGCACATCCATGGGAAGACTGTTGCCAAGACCGCTTGCATAGATTTCGTCCGTATCAATGCCTTCCGGTTCAAGAATAACCTGGTGGGTTTCCCTCTGGGGGAACTTGACAGCTTTATCTTCAAAGGAAGGGCAATATCGTGCGGATACCCCTTGAATCCGCCCGGAATAGAGGGGGGAGCGGTCAAGGTTGGCCAGTACGATTTCCCTGTTTCTGGCTGTGGTATGGCCTACCCAGCTGGGAAGCTGGGGAAGGGAGGAAAGGGTGTTGGAGCGGAAGGAAAAGGGTTTGGGGTCGCTGTCTGCTGTATGCAGGGTGAATCTGGAAAAATCGATGGAATTTTTTTTGAGCCTGGGAGGGGTGCCCGTTTTCATGCGGCCTAGTGTCAGGCCCAGGTGTTTAAGGCTTTCCGCCAGACCGTAGGATGCAAATTCTCCTGCTCTTCCAGCTTCAATGGACCGCAGGCCGATATGCACCCTTCCCGAAAGGAAGGTCCCTGTGGCAAGAATGGTGCAGGAGGCTTTGTAAAAGAAGCCTGTATGATCCATCACTCCGACGATGCGTCCGTTCTCCACCAGCAGTTCTTCAATGAGGGCCTGACGAAGATCCAGGCCGGGGCATTGCTCTACCACCTGCTTCATGGCCCTGTGGTAGCGGTTTTTATCATTCTGGGTACGGGTGGACCAGACAGCTGGTCCTTTTTTGGTATTGAGTGTTTTGTATTGAATGGCTGTTTGGTCTGTGATTTCCGCCATTGTACCGCCAAGGGCATCCACTTCCCGCACCAGATGGCCTTTGGCTGTGCCGCCAATGGAGGGGCTGCAGGGCATGGAGGCCAGTTTGTCAAGATCAATGGCAAAGAGGCAGGTGCTGCATCCCATACGGGCTGCGGCCAGAGCGGCTTCACAACCGGCGTGACCGGCGCCGATAACAAGTATGTCGTAGGTGGGTGTATGGGCCATGGCTGTGTGATGATCTCCTGATTGCAGAAAATGGTCAGAGGCGCTTGGTTGCCGGGTCGTTTTCGGCAGCGTTCTGAAAACATAAAATTATAAGGCCCAGTTCCTTTGTGGGTCAAGGGGGTGTTTGCATATGCGTCAGAATCATGCGCGTTTTTATGATCTGAATACGTTTTTAAGAAAGCATTTTGGAGAAAGAGTACAGAAAATCAGTGTCGATGCGGGGATGACCTGCCCCAACCGGGATGGGCTGCTGGGAACGGGGGGGTGTATTTATTGTAATCCCAGAGGTTCGGGAACCGGGGCCTCCGGTATCGGGAAATCTGTTACGGAACAGATTTTGGAAGGTAAACGGAATATGGGCAGGCGATATAAAGCCAGAAAGTTTATGGCCTATTTTCAGAGCTACACCAATACCTATGCTCCTCTGGAAAGGCTGAAGGAAATTTGGGATGAAGCCCTGGCTGTGGATGGTGTGGTGGGCCTTGCCATTGGTACCCGTCCGGACTGTATAAATGGTGAAATCCTGGATCTTCTGGAAAGCTATGTGAAGAAAGGAGTGTTGGTATGGGTGGAATACGGTCTTCAGAGTGTGCATGATACAACCCTTGGGTTTATTGGCAGGGGCCATGATTTTGCCTGTTTTGAGCGGGCCGTCAGTCTGACCCGCGGGCGGGGTATCCATATCTGTGTCCATGTGATTTTGGGATTGCCCGGTGAAGGACCGGAAGCCATGGTAAAAACGGCGGAAGTGTTGGCTCGAATGGGGCTGGACGGTGTAAAAATCCACCTTTTATATGTTGTCAGGGGAACCCCTCTGGAAGAGCTTTATTCCCGGGGGCGTTATGTTTGCATGGAGGAAGATGCTTATGTGGCAGCGGTGTGTGATTTTCTGGAAAGACTTCCGCCCAAAATGGTGATTCAGCGCCTCACGGGAGATCCCCATGAAGAGGAGCTGGTGGCTCCCCTCTGGGCCATGGAAAAGGAAAGGGTGAGAAACCGCATTCTCCAACTTCTTGAGATGCGGGGTACGGTTCAGGGAAGCCGGTTTCATGGGGAACAGTAAAAGATTCAGATAGAATAGGAAATGAATGGTTGCTGGTGGGTGGAGGCCCTGCACTACGTAGTTGATTTGACTGTATGGGGAAGCTTTTTTCTGTTATCCTTTCCGGTATGTTTCCCACCCTATAACAAACGGGTTCTGCTTAACAGGAGGGCTGTATCATGGGATACAGATTTTTTTTCTGTCTGTTTTTTTGTCTCAGCTCTTCTGCCCAGGCTGTTATGCCACCGGATTTTTATGCGCGGCTTGCTGAAAATTCGGGCGTCAAAGCCATTGCCCGGGTCGCAGATATTGAAATTCTGGAAAAAAATCGGCGCAGCACCCAGAAGCGGGTTCGCTTTGAGCTTATACACAGTATGGGCCCCCCCGTTGGAGAAGTATTCTATGGCACCTGTTTTTCAGTGGATTATTCCTGGCAGCAGCCGGGAGAAGGGGGGACGATTTATTTTTATCCCGTGCGGGGAGTTCTTGTCTTTGTGACCATTGCTGCGGATGGGGGGAGTATCACAAGTTATACGCCCATTACAGAAAAAAGTGCCGGTCTTTTTGTGCAGAATCCAGAAAGAATCCGTTACGGAATGGGGCGTGCCTGGCTGGAAGAGATCCCTTGAAAAGCCCTTCTCAGGGCCTTTCAACCAGAGGAAAAGGGCCGAAGGATTCTACAGCCTGAGGTGTTGTCTCTCTGGGCCTACACCATGAGGTTACCATTGGGAGCTGCGTTGGGTCGGGGATTGGTGGCAAAGGCCTCGCGGATTCGCATGTGGAGATCTTCGCCATGGGAGGCGGCGCGGATATGGGCATGCATGCGGTGGCCAAAGGGATAGACCGCCATGACATAAGGCAGAATTTTTTTAAACAGACGCAGACCCCGGAGTTCTCCATAATGACGGCAGTAGCCTGCGTGCATGGAGAGAAGCAACGCTGCCGTATCCGGCTCTTCCGATAGTTGCCCCGTTAAATCGGCAAAGATCCAGGGGCGTGCGGCAGCCATACGTCCGATGCTCAGTCCGTCGCAGCCCGTTTCTTCCAGCATGCGCAAACCGTCTTCCGCAGTAAAAATATTGCCATTGCCCAGAACTGGAATGGATACGGCTTCCTTGATTTTTTGGATATGATCCCATCGGGGAGGCCGGTTTCTACGGTCCGGTGCTACCCTGGGATGAAAAGTGATGAGGTCGCACCCTGCTGTTTCCAGTTTCCGGGCCAGATCGACGGCGTTCTTCACATTGTCATCCCAGCCCGTACGAAATTTTACGGAAAGGGGAATGCGTATGGCTTTTCTTACCTTTTCCACAATGACGAGGGCTTTGTCCGGGTTTCTGAGCAAGGCTGCGCCACCTCCCTGTTTGCAAATGGCGGCAACGGAGCAGCCGAAATTGAGATCCACGCCGAAAAAGCCTTCTTTTTCTATTCTTATGGCCGCGCGGGCCATAAGATCAGGATCTTCACCAAAAATCTGGCAAATGAGAGATTCCAGCTCTTCGGGCTGCCATCGGAACACTTCGGAAAGGGCGGGATTCTCATGGGGGAGTGCTCTGGCATTGCACATTTCCGTAAAGAGAAGCCCGCATCCTCCGAAGTGGCGGACCCAGTGGCGAAAGGCTACATGCCCAATACCTGCCATGGGCGCAAGGGCTGTTCGGAAAGGAATTTCCTTTCCCTGAATAAGAAAGGGCTGACGGAGTTTTTCAGCCAGATCGGGGAGCAGAGATCTGGTACAGGATGATGCAGGAAGACCCATGTTGCTTGACGCTTTCTGGATGAGAAGGGTAAGATATGCTCAAAAAAGATGAACTCTGTTCCCCTGTTTTTGGGGGAGTCAATTTTTTTTTTCTTGCTTCCCGGATGCTGCCACCCTCGGTATGGAAAGCATAAGAAACGTTTTTCTATCATGATTTTATCCGGACCATATATAGAAAATTATGCTTTTAAAAGAAGCCGGAGTAAAATGATAACCTTGCTTTAAGACCGATAGTCTGCCCAACTTGAAGAAAGGGGGCTTCAGGACGGGAAAACGGATCAAAAAGAAAGGTCTTCCATTTTTGTTTTAAGATGACGGGCTAGCAAAAAGTCAGGCCCCGCCGCCAGTTGTGTCATAAGCTGCATTTTGGCATCAGGGGTTTCTTTACGTTGTGGCCCTGTTGGCGTATTCCGGATTTTTGCGAGCCCGGCAAAATATTGCAAGGCCTGAATATGGTTTTGCTGACGAAGGAGGCCTGATGGGATTACTCCGTTTTTGCAGAATAAGTGTGTGCTGCTGGCTGCTGATGATGATGACTGCCGTGGTCTTGGCTGCGGAAGGCCCTGAACTTTTTGTCATGGGCCCCGATCACAGTCTGGTACGGCTGGATGCATCGGTACTGAAGGCCAAAGCGTCGGAGTTATACAGCCAGGACAGAAACTTCCCTTCCCCGGAGCCTGTGCTTTTTGAAGGTGTTTTTATTGTCGATTTGATAGGTGAAGCCGAAGGAAGCGTGACCTTGCTCAGTGAGGACCAGTATGTGGCATCTTTTCCCATGGGCGTGCTGGCAGACAGCATGGCTATGCTGGCGTGGAATGAAAATGGAAGGCCCATTCCCCGGCACAGGGGAGGGCCTTTAAAAATAGTTTTCGGCAATGCAGCGAATCTTCATCCTTCTGCCAACGCATGGTATGTGAAGGTGCTGCTCTCTGACAGGGGGCAAGACCTTCCTTTACGGATGATACGGGGACCGGAAACCCATATCTTTTTGGGGGGGCAAATGCCGGATAACCAGAGGATTGCCAAGCAATTACTCCCGCCCGTTCCCAAGGGCTACCGCTATGACACGGAACGTCCCCGGAGGCAGTTTCTGAGGGGTTTTATTCTGGGTGATTTTTTGAAAGATCGGTATGGAGCCTTTACGGGTGTTACGCTAAGAAGCCTGTCAGGTCAGGAACTCCGACTGGTCAGCAGTGATATTGAGGGTAAGGATCTCTTTTTTTTTGGCCTCAATGAAGAGGGGCCTTTAGGTGTGAGCCGGGGCGGCCCATGGATGCTTTGGGTCCCTGTTCTGAAATATCCTCAGCTGGCAGTGCGGCTGCCCAATCCGGATACCCTGTTTTTTATTTACGAGATGATTGTGGAATAAAAAGGGAGATACCTGATGAGGCAAAAAGCCCGGTTACAGACAAAGGTGACCCTTCTTCTTCTTCTTATTGTTACGGTGCAGGTTGTACTGCTGGGTGTTTTTATTTCCCGGAAAGCGGATGTTGCAATGCGGGAATCGAGTTATGGCAGAATTCATTTTGTGCTGAACGAAGTTTCCCGCCGTAGCGGACAGCTTCTGTATCACGCAAACTGGGCAAATCTTGCGGTTAATCTGACCCATGATTTTCTGAATGATCCAGATCTTATCTATTTTTTTGTTACGGATCCGGAAGGGGTTATCCTGATTGCTCAGAACGACAATGTTCTGGATTCCCGGGATCCCCTTGTGGTGCCGGAGGATGTTCAAAGTCTGAAGCTTGCGGATCAGATGGAGGTGCGTCTTTATCCCTATGATGAGACAGAACGTTTTCAGATCCGTCATGCTGTTCTGAAAGCACCGGTTTCATATATGGGCGTGGAGCGGGGACGCGCTGGTGAGCCTGTGCTGGATGCCGTCAGACCTATCCGCTATGGAGATTCTCTGATGGGTTATCTGCGGATGGGGTTTTCCACTCAGGCCCTGCGGAAGCAGATCCAGGCCCAATATTTTCTGGTTGGTATAGGAGGGGCTATACTGCTGGTTTCCCTTGCCGGAGGGATGGTGCTGGTTCTGCATCGTCATATCCGGCCCCTGTCCCTTCTGACTCGCGCTCTTGTGCGGCTTGAGGATGCGGATTCCCCTCTGGCTCTTCGCCAGTACCTTGAATCCATCCGACCCGAGGATGTGCCCGTGACAACACGGGAGGTGGAGGCTTTGAGGGACGCCTTCAGCCGAATGCGTCATCATTTGGTGGATACCTTTGTGCAGCTTGAGCATTTCATGGAGGCAACCCGGGTTCTGGCCTCTCAGGCCCATACGGCCAGCGAGGCCAAAGGCCAGTTTCTGGCGAATATGAGCCATGAGATCCGTACACCCATGAATGGAGTGATCGGTATGGCTGAGCTGCTTCTTGAAACAAAGCTGGATCCTGTACAGCGAAATTACGCGGAAATGATCCGTTCTTCCGGTGAAGGCTTACTGGATATTATTACCCGGGTTCTGGATTTTTCACGAATAGAGGCCGGTTGTGTGGATATGAATGAGGAGGCCTTTTCCCTTAGGGATGTAATGGAAGAAAGTCTTGATGTTCTGGCTATCTCGGCAGCAACCCAGGGTCTTGCCCTGACAGGGTGGATTCATGAAAAGGTGCCGGATTCTCTTATGGGAGATGCCCTGCGGCTGAAGCAGGTGCTGGTGAACCTTGTGGGTAATGCCGTAAAATTTACGGAAAAAGGGTATGTGAATCTGCAGATTGTTACGGAAAGTGAGGCAGAAAATACCCTTGTGCTGCGTTTTGAGGTCCAGGATACGGGGATCGGTATTCCTGAAGAAAGGGCAGGCAGTCTGTTTCAGCCCTTTTCCCAGGGAGACAGTTCCATGGGCCGCCGTTATGGCGGGACAGGGCTTGGGCTTGTTATTTCCCGGCAGCTGGTTCACCTTATGGGAGGAGATATGGGATTTGATTCCCGTGAATCCGGAGGAACAACTTTCTGGTTCACAGCTATCTTCGGCAAGGTGCGAAAAGTAGAGGAAAGGGTTGTCCGGTTTCTCGCCGGTCGCCGTGTGCTTCTGCTGGTTTCGGCTCCCCTGCTGGCAGCCCAGATGGAGGGCTATCTGCGTCAATGGGGTGCTGGTGTGACGATTCTTGCTTCTGCAGATCGGCTGGCGTTTTTGACCAGAGAGGAGAGGCAGGGGTTTTTTCTGATTCTTGTGGATGAAGATGTGGAAGGCTTCCGCCTGCTGGAGCAAAGGGGCTGGACGGCTCATTTCCCGCCTTTCTGGGGGCTTTTGTCTGCCAGGATGTTTTGTCCCGGAACGGGTGCAGTGGGCAGGGAATATTCTTTTTGTCTCCCCAGGCCCGTAAAATACAGGCAGCTGGAACAGGCAATCCAGGACAGCCTGAGAAAAACAGGATAAACTCTGGTTTGTTGCCTGTTCCCTGGTGAAAAGCCCTGGGTTTGTTTCCCGAAGCTCACTCGCTTTTATATGTAAGATACGGGGTAGTCTTTTTTTATACGCCGGTTTTTTGATCAAGGCGGCCACATGCGCCGGATACGAAATGATTCCGGTGTGGTGAGGGAGGATGGATGAAAAAAGCGGCATGGATTTACTGGGTGGTTTTGTCCGTGGTATTTTTTTGGGGCTGTGATCGTGTCCGCATGGTGGAGATGGACGGAAAAATCATGGGGACGGAGTGGAAGGTTCGCTGTGCCCTTTCCGTATCCACAGATCCCGGTGAAGTTCAGAACCTTCTTGAAAAGCGCCTGCATGCCATTAACCGATCTCTTTCTGTCTATGTTGAAAACAGTGATGTTTCTCGTTTTAACCGTATGAAAGCGGAAGAAACCATGGTACCGGATGTGCTTTTTATGACGGTATTGCATGCGGCAAGGGAGGTTTATGAATGGACGGAAGGAGCTTTTGATCCTACGGTACTCCCCCTTGTGAATCTCTGGGGTTTTGGCCCGGATGGTTATCACGGCTACCTGCCGGATACAGATGCTCTGGAGCAGGTGAAAAAGAACGTTGGTATGAACAGGCTTATCTTTTATGAGGATGGGCGAATTGGTAAGCAGGAAGATGGAATCAGTCTGGATCTGGGGGCCATTGCCAAGGGCTATGGCGTGGATCTTCTGGCAGAGACCCTTGAAGAGGCAGGAATCAGGCATTATCTGGTGGAAATAGGAGGCGAGATCCGTGTGGGGGGCTGCCGTCCGGATGGCACCCCATGGGTTTTAGGGATCAGTCGGCCTTTTCCGGGGTCGGCACCTTCGGATCTTCTCCTTCGTATGGAAATCTGCAACGGATCTCTTGCGACCAGTGGCGACTACAGGAATTTTTTTGAGTCTGGCGGGCGTCGTTTTTCCCATGTTATGGATCCTTTGACCGGTTATCCCGTGGAAACGGGAATCGTCAGTGCTTCGGTACTTCATAAAAGCTCTATGAAGGCCGATGCCCTTGCCACAGCCATCATGGTTATGGGTATGGAAAAGGCAAGGGCAATGGTGGCAAGACTGGACGGAGTGGAAGCTCTGGTGGTGAAAGAGATAGACGGCGGGGTTGTTGAAAGCTGGATGAGCCCGGGGTTCATGGAAAAACTGCGTTGACTCATACGATGGATGCTATAGAAATGATGGGGCTGCCCAGGCAGGGCAGGATGGAACCTTACTGACAAGAAAAGGAGCGGGGATGACGGAGAGCACTTACTATCTGGTGGAGAAAAAAGGACCTGTGGCATGGGTGTATCTGAATCGACCGGAAAAGAAAAATGCCATGCATCTTCCTGCATGGGAGGATGCGCCTTCTATTTATGCGGATCTGGATGCGGATCCGGAAATTCGGGTTATTATCGTTGCCGGTAAAGGCCCTGCCTTTTGTGCGGGGATTGATCTGATGGGTATGGTGGGAGCCATGCCGGAACTCATGGAGGAGCAGAAGGGCGGGGTTAAGTGGCGCTTTATTCCTAAAATCAAGATGCTGCAGGAGACCATGAGCTGCATAGAAAAATGCCGGAAGCCTGTGATTGCTGCGGTGCATGGCTACTGCATCGGTGCCGGTCTGGATATGATCAGTGCCTGTGATATTCGTATCTGTTCTGCGGATGCTACTTTCTGTCTTAAAGAGGCAGCTGTGGGGTTTGTGGCGGATGTGGGCTCTTTGCAGCGAGTGCCACGTATTGTGGGAGAAGGCATTGCCCGTGAACTGGCATTTACGGCTAAAACCATTGATGCCGTTCGGGCAAAGGAAGTGCTTCTGGTCAATGACGTGTACCCGGATCATGACAGTCTGATGGCTGCGGCCGAAGCCATGGCTCTGGAAATAGCAGCCAACTCTCCTTTAGCCGTGCAGGCCTCCAAAAATGTTCTGAATTTTGGCGCGGGACGAACCGTTGGAGATGGGCTTGACTACGTGGCGAGCATCAGTGCCAATATTGTGCCTTCCGATGACCTGATGGAGGCTTTTACGGCTTTTGCGGAGCGCAGGGCTCCTAAGTTTACCGGTAAATAGGCATGACAGTGGTCAGCAGTCTCTGCTGCTGACCACAAAAATGGGAAAGATACGGGTATTTCATTCTTCATGAAATGTTATATTGAAACTTTGGGCTGTGCACGGAATCAGGTGGATAGTGAAGTGTTGGCAGGCCACATGGTACGAGCGGGTTATCCGCTGGCAGAAGGGCCTGAGGATGCAGCTATTATTATTGTCAATACCTGCGGATTCATACAGGATGCCATTGATGATTCCATAGACACCATTCTGGAGCTTGCCTCATTCCGGAAGGGAGGCCTCTGCCGATATCTGATAGTAGCCGGATGCCTGCCAGAACGTTTTCAGGAAGATATTGCAGTATCCTTGCCGGAGGTGGATTTCTTTGCCGGAACCGCCGCCTATTTTTCTATCCTTTCCTTTCTCGAAGAGGAAGATATTTTCATGAAGGAAAACGGATCTGTTTTTTGTCCGGATCCGGTGAAGGCACCCTTGCAGACAGCAGCCATGCCCCGTTTTCGCGTTGCGGTGCATACGGCCTACCTCAAGATTGCAGAAGGTTGCTCCAGGCACTGTACCTATTGTATCATTCCCCGACTGCGCGGTGTACAGCGAAGCCGTTCTCTTCATGATGTGGTGGCGGAAGCCCGTAATCTGGTTTCCCAGGGTGTGAAGGAAGTGGTTCTGGTGGCTCAGGAAACAACGGATTGGGGAAAGGATCTTCAGAATGGGCAGAATATCTGTGACCTTGTGGCGGAGGTATGTGATGCTGTAGGGGAGAAGGTTTGGGTTCGTCTTTTGTACGGTCATCCTGAAAGCCTCCGTGACGATCTTCTTGATCTGATGGCAAGCAGGGACAATTTTTGTTCCTATCTGGATCTGCCCGTGCAGCATGCCGCAGACGGGGTTCTGCGGCGTATGGGCCGTCACTATACGAATGAAGGGTTGCGTGCTCTTTTTTCACGTATACGGGCAAAGGTGGCCGATGTGAGCCTCCGTACAACGTTGATAACCGGCTTTCCCGGAGAGACGGAAGATGATTTTGAGATTCTTCTGGCTTTTGTCCGGGACATTCGTTTTGATCATCTGGGAGTGTTTCTTTATTCTGATCTTGATGATCTGCCATCGCACAGACTGAACAATCATGTTCCTCCGGAAGTGGCTGCTGCCAGGAGGGATAGGCTGATGGAGGTGCAGGCAGGTATTTCATGGGAAAGGCATCAGTCAAAAATCGGAAATAAATATGAGGTGCTCATTGAAGGGGTGCCTGAAGGTGATCTGGCCGAAGGAAGAACCCGGTTTCAGGCGCCTGAAGTGGATGGCATTACCTTTGTAGATGGCAGCGGGCTTGCGGGAGGAGATGTGGTGACCATTGAGGTGACCGATGCCTTTGACTATGATCTTGCGGGAAATGTGGTGGACTGATGGGTGATTTGAAAAAAGAGATTGCTGCTGCCGTTGCAGAGGATCTTGCAGCCATTGAAAAAGCCCTTGTGGCAAATCTGACTCCAGAGCTGGATCTCGTCCGTAAAATTGCCGGTCATACACTGTTTTCAGGGGGTAAGCGCTTACGTCCTCTGCTGTGTGTGCTGATGCACAGGGCTTTGGGCGGACGGGATGCCATTGTGACGGATGTAGCAGGAATTTTTGAGTTTCTTCATGCGGCCACGTTGATCCATGATGATGTGGTGGATGAGGCAGAGGTGAGAAGGGGCAGAGCGGCATCCCACAGGCTTTTTGGTGCTGCGGAAGCGGTATTGACCGGAGACTTTCTTCTGGCCCGTTCGCTGAATCTTGCTGCAAAAACAGGGAACCCTGAAATTATTGCCGTTATTGCCAATATTACGGAACAGATGGCCCAGGGGGAAATTGAGCAGCTGCGGAACAAGGGGGATCTTGGGCTTTCAGAAGCGGCATATGACCGTGTCATTGAACGAAAAACAGCTGTATTGATTGAAGGTTCCTGTAAAACAGGAGCGCTTTTGGCCAATGCCGGACCGGAAAGGGTGCAGGCTGCCGCCCGGTATGGGTGGGAGCTGGGCATGGCTTTTCAGATGGCCGACGATCTTCTGGACTATACGGAGGATGAAAGCAGTCTTGGGAAACGTCCCGGTGCGGATCTGCGGGAAGGAAAGGCCACATTGCCCCTGATCTGCGCCCTGCGGGAAGCTGATTCGGCGGACAGAGCCTTTTTAGAGTCAGTTGCGGGAACGGATTTTGCTAATGAAGATTTCATGCGCGTGAAGGCTGTTGTGCATGCCGCAGGGGGGATTGCCTTCACGCGAAAACGGGCCGAAAGACATGTCGATGCGGCTCAATCCGCTCTGGATCTGCTGGCGTTTGGTCCGGAGAGAAAGCTTTTGGAAATGCTCGCCTCCTATGCGCTGGTGAGAAAAAGTTGAACAGGCAGGTTTTTCTGGCCGTATTTTGTCAGAAAAGTTCAGGGAGAGGGCTATGGTAAAAAAAATATGGTATGTCTGGTGTGTTCTGCTTCTGGCAGGTCCGCAGATTTCATGGGTTCAGGCTGGCGGAGGGCAGAGCTTTCTTGTCATGGGAACAGCGGAAATTCAGGGAGAGGGGGGCCGGAATGCCCGGTCCCGGGCAGAGCAGGTGGCCCTTTCCAGAGCGGTGGAGCGTTTTGTTCTGGAGAGTCTGCCGGAGTCTCGTATCGCGTCATCGCTGACCATGCTGGATCCATTGTGGGAGGAAAAACCCGATGGGTACATTCGGGAATTCCGGATTCTGGGAACTGTCCAGGAAGGGAACAGGTATCATCTGGTAGCAAGGGTTCTACCGGACGGGGAAAAGTTGACAAGGCGCATGAAAGAGCTTGGGCTGGGCTTTTCGAGTCTGCCGGGTGTTCTGTTTATGGTTTCCGAACAGGGGCTTATGGATGATGCCCCCCGTAAATGGTGGGTGCCAGATGCCAGTATTTCAAGAACAGGTGGCAGGACCATGGAAGCCATGGTTACGGTGATGGGGCAGGCAGGGTTCCATGTGATCCTGCCGGATAACCGGCCCCTGTTTTCATTTGAAGCAGAGGCCCCTTCCGTTCTGGATACAAGGGAAGCACGGCGCATGGGGGCTCTTTTTGGTGCGCCTGTTGTTCTGGTGGGGCGTGCCCGTGTGGAGCCGGGTGGTAATGTGATGGGGGATAGCAAACAGTCTTTCCGCGCGTCGGTTCTTCTGGTTGCCCTTCATACGGAAACGGGTGATGTCCTGGCGGAAACAGAAGATTTTCTCGTGGTCGTGAATGAGAATCCTTCGGCCGGTGAGCGGGATGCATTGTATGAGGCGGGAAGAAGGGCTGCAGCCCGTATCAGTCCGGAGCTGCAGGCGGCATGGTCACGGAAGGCCGGGGAAGATTCCCTGGTGCGGGAAATCCGTATGGATATAGGAGGTGATAGTTTTCTGACCCGTTTTGCCCATTTCCGGAGAGCTTTGAATGAGGTGGAAGGTGTTATTTCCATAGAAAGGCGGGAGATCACGGCTCAGGGTATGGATGTTCGTGTGCGGTACAGGGGTCGGGGTAATGATCTGGCTACGGCCCTGATGGGACTGAGCTATGATCGTTTTGGTGTGCGGATTTCCGATGTGGAAGAGGATAGAATGCGGGTGACTCTGGTGGCATCGCCTTGATGAATATGGCAGGTTACGGAGTGTAATTCGCAGATCGAGCAGGTCAATTTTTGGTTGTTTTAGAAAAGGAGGCAGATTTTGGCACAGGAGGCAAAACGACGGGAAAAAAACCTCTATCAATTTGCGGGCCTTGTGGCGCTTTGCTTCTGGATGGTCATGACTTCCATGGTGTGCGCTGCCGAGCGTCTGACTGTGGAGAGACCAACGGTGAATGTGCGTTCAGGTCCTGGCACACAGCATAGTGTTCTATGGCAGGCGGAGGCCAACTACCCCCTTGAAGTTTTGGAGAAAAGGGATGGGTGGGTTCGGTTTCGGGATTTTGAAGGTTATGAGGGCTGGGTTTCAGCAAACCTCACAGGTACAACACCATCCGTGGTGGTAAAAAATTCCAAGGCTAACGTTCGTTCCGGGCCAGGTACCAGTCATTCCATTGTGTTTACCGTAGAAAAAGGAGTGCCTTTCAGGGTGCTGGGACGTCAGGGCGAATGGGTGCGCATCCGTCATGCCGATGGTGATGAGGGCTGGATCCACAGGAATCTTGTCTGGTAGGTACAACAGAAGCGGTTTTTTGTCTGCGTGTCGTGGGCGGAAGACTGCTTTTTTTATGAATGAAAGGTAAGAATATGGATGTAAGAAGCCGGATAAGCGCCCGTGGTAAAAAGGTGCTGGGGGTAGGTTCTGCCCTTACGGATATTCTTGTGCGGGCTTCCGATGAGGAACTGCAGACGATCAGCCATATCAAAGGTGGCATGACCCTTGTTGATTCAGATTTTCTGGATGGCTGTATGAAGAAGATCCCTCAGGCTGGAGAAACCGTACCCGGTGGCGCTGCCTGTAATACCATACAGGGCCTTGCCCGGCTTGGGGGTGAAGCTGTTTTTATGGGTAAAAGGGGGAATGATGCAACAGGAGACGCTTTTGAGTCTTTTTTGAAAAATTCGGGTGTACATCCTGTTCTTTCCGTATCCCGGACACCTTCGGGCCGGGTTCTTTCCATTATCACTCCAGATGCGCAGCGGTCCATGTTTACTTTTCTTGGTGCTTCCTCTGAGTTGGCTCCTTCCGATATTGTCCGGGAGCATTTTGAGACAGCTGCCATTGTTTTTATGGAGGGGTATCTCTTTTTCAATCCGGATCTTGCCTTTGCTGTGCTGGAAGAAGCTCAATCATCCGGGGCGGTGGTGGCTATGGATTTAGCCAGTTTTACCGTTGTGGAAGCGGCTTCGGATCTTCTCCATGATGCTGTTCCCCGCTTTGTTGATATTTTAATAGCCAATGAGGATGAGGCCTATGCCTATACGGGGTATCGGGATCCATTGAAAGCACTGGAATATATGGCTTCGGAGGCAGGTCTGGCAGTGTTGAAAATGGGAAAGGATGGCAGTCTTATCCGGTCAGGAGAAACATTATGGCAGATTGCAGCCTGTAACGGGAACTCCGTAAAGGATACGACGGGGGCCGGAGATTTGTGGGCGGCAGGGTTTTTGCATGGCCTTGTTCTGGACTGGCCCATGGAAAACTGCGGAGCTTTGGCTTCCGCTTGTGGGTACGAGGTTTGTTGTGTGGTGGGGGCGCAGATTCCGGAGGCCGGATGGTTGAGAATCTGCTCTCGTTTCTTACTCACCGGGGCAAGAGTGTCCCCTGTCGGTTCCTGAAAAGAGGCCTGTAATGGAAGAGAAAACAAATAAAAACAAGATGCCGGAAATTCCTTTTGATATGATTGAGGATGATCCCATTGCCCGTTTTTTTACCCGCGTGTGGGATGCCTGTAATACCTATACCCGAGAGCTTGTTATTGGTGGCTTTGTGCTGATTGTGGTTTTGGCTGGTGGCTTTGGGTACTGGGGATGGCAGGTGGCGGCTGAAAGGGATGCAGCCACGCGCCTGGGGCTGGTCCTGCAGGCGGCGGAGGTGACAGAAAATGGCAGCTCATCTGTTTTGCTGGAAGAGCTGCGGGCTTTGCAGAACGACCGTCCGGGAACCCTTTCCGGCCGTATGGCCCGTATTTATGAGGCACGTATGCTGTTTGATTCAGGGGATGCTGAGGCCGCACTAGGAGCCTATGATGTGGCTTTTTCTTTGCTCGGAAAGGACAAGTTGCTTGGCCGTCTGATCGTGTGGGAGAGGGCTCACGTCCGCTTGGCACTGGGGGATAAAGAAACGGCCCTTTCGGATTTTACGAGAATAGCATCGGAAAAAGATTTCTTTTTGCAGGAGTCTGCCATGTTCCATGTCGCTCGTCTGGAGGCGGAGATGGGAGCACCGGAAAAAAGTCGAGCGGCTTATGAGCGCATGCTGGACCGCTATCCTGATTCACCCTACAGAGAGGTGCGTGTTTTCTGATGGTGTTTTTCGCTTGATGGGTATGGCAGATGGTTCTGAATTCATTCAGATATCTGCCATTTTTTTTGGGTTTAATATTTTACGGTCTGCCTTTTTAACAAGAAAGCGGACCGGGGTCAGTCGGTCCGCTTTTCTAGGGAGAATGCCTTGTTTGTTAGCATTATGATTAGCAAGTGTTGTGCCACTTGGCTGGATTGTTGTTTTTTTTGTATAAAAACAATGGTTTGCCTTGTTATTTGCTGGTCGGTGCGGATGGGGTCTGTGTATAGTTTCGAAACAGCGGGTTCATAAATTTGAACTTTGTAGTCTTCTGTGTGGGAGACTTCTTTATAAGCGCTTGTTTTTTATTTTTATTCCGATGTTCATTTTTATTAACTCAGTGGTGTGGATTTTATGAACAGCGTCATGAATCTGCCTTGTCACGGGAAGAGCCCACGCGGATGTTGTATTTTTTTATTTTCTGATGCAGCCCGCTTTTAGTGATTCCCAGGCGGGCTGCGGCATGGGCCTGTATATGGTCGGAAGCTTTCAGGGCACGTTCAATGAGTTCCTTTTCCACATGGGCAAGGCTGTCGCTGAGTGAGGCCTCCGGCAGTGCCAGTGGAATGGCCGGTGACAGGGTATTTTGTTCCCGGATTTCTTTTGGAAGATCCTCTGGGGTGATCATGGGGCCGGGGGCAAGAAGGACGGCCCTTTCCATGACATTCTCCAGCTGGCGAACATTGCCGGGCCATGCGTAGTCAAGAAGATGCTTTCGGCATGGGCTGCTGAGGCCGGAGAGAGGTTGCCCATCGGTCCTCTGCGGTGAAAATTTCTGTAAAAAAGCCTCGGCAAGGAGCAGAATATCGTTATCCCTTTCCCTCAGAGGTGGAATTTTAAAGTGAACAACATGGAGTCTGTAGTAAAGATCTTCCCGGAACCGTTCCTTGCGCACTTCTTCATGGAGTTTTTTGTTGGTGGCAGCCATCAGACGGAAGTCAACGGAAATGGTTTTGCCTCCACCGACCCGCTCAATGGTTTTTTCCTGAAGCACGCGCAGGAGTTTTACCTGCATTTGGGGGCTTAATTCTCCTATTTCATCCAGAAACAGGGTGCCTCCGTCAGCCAGCTCAAACCGTCCTTTCCTCATGGAGATTGCGCCGGTAAAAGCACCTTTTTCATGGCCGAACAATTCAGATTCAAGAAGGCTTTCCGCAAGTGCCGTGCAGTTGACGGCAATGAAAGGCTTTTCTTTTCTGGGACTGTTGAAATGCAGGGCGCGGGCCACCAGTTCTTTGCCTGTGCCTGATTCTCCTTCGATGAGTATGGTTGCTGTGGATGGAGCGACTTTCCGTATGGTGGCATAGATCTGCTGCATGGCTTCGCTTTTGCCTATGATACTTGAAAATGAAAAGCGGTCTGCAATCATTGCCCGGAGTTGCCGGTTTTCGCGGACAACCCGGTAGAGATCCATGGCTTTTCCTACATGCTGGATAAGGGTCTCATTTTCAAAAGGTTTCAGGATGTAGGTGTAGGCACCCTGCTGCATGGCCTCGACGGCTTTTTCCACGGTGCCGTGAGCCGTCATCATGATGACGGGAAGATCCGGTTGCTTGTTTTTGATTGCTCTCAAAAGGGAAATTCCGTCCATGCCGGGCATGCGCATATCTGTTAGAACAAGGTCTATTTCTGACTCTGTCAGCAGTGTAAGGGCCTCCTCGCCGGAATGACAGCTCAGTGTCTCATAGTTTTCCTCTTCAAGGATTGCGCTGAGAATGCGGGGGTAGTTTTTTTCATCATCAACGATGAGTATGGTTTCCATGGGATCTGTCCTCTCCGGTTGGATCAGGGCTTGCGGAAGGCAGAGTTATTTTTACTCTGGCGCCGCCTTCCTGCCGGTTGCTGATATCCATGCTGCCTCCGTGGGCGACGAGAATTTTATCTACAATACCAAGACCGAGACCCGTTCCTTTTTCTTTTGTGGTGAAAAAGGGCTCCCTGATTTTTGTAAGTATTGTTTCCGGAACTCCCGGCCCGCTGTCTTCAAAAATAATGTGGATTCTGCCCGGGTCATTGAGAATGGAGATTCGAATTTTACCCCCTTGAGGCATGGCCTGCATGGCATTGAGGATGAGGTTAAGAAATGCCTGATAAAGCAATGCAGGGTCAGCTGTAATTTCAGGCACTTTGGGAGCGCAGTAGATCTGAAGGTCGAAGTTGTCATTTTCCAGTTCCTGCAAAAGAAAAAGTTTGTTTTTTTGCAGGATATCGTTGGGATGGCAAGGGACAGGTGCCATGCTTCTGGGGCGGGCATAGGTAAGAAAGTCTGTAATGATGGCATTCATGCGTGTGGATTCCTCAACAATGACCTGCGCAATGGTATTGCCGGGATCCAGTCGGTTAAGTTTTTTCTGCAGGAGCTCTGCTGAGCTGCGTATAATGCCCAGAGGGTTGCGGATTTCATGGGAGATGGTTGCTGTCATTTCGCCAAGAGCAGAGAGGTGACGGTTCTGGTTAACCTCTTCTTTGAGACGGAGTTGTTCCTGATTTCTTTCTTCGATAATTCTTTCCCCTTTTTTTACAATGGTTCTCAGAATAAGGAAGAGGATTCCCATGACAAGGGAGCTTGTGAGAATGACCAGCAACTGAAGGCGGAAAATTTTTCTGTAGTCATCGGAAACGTTTTGAACAATTTCCACAACACCGATGATGGGGCCGGAAAGAGAGGCTGTTGCATCTTCCATGCGCAGGGGAGCAAAGGTCGTGATGCGGGTGACACGGGGAAAGCGGAAGAGTATTTCCCACATGTTGCCAATCTGGACAAAGGATGTGGTGGATTCTCCTTTCATGGCTTTTTGGTAACCCGTGCCGCCCAGGTTTTTTTCCCCGACAATTTCGGTGTTAAAGCTGTAGGATATGATGTTGTCAAGATCATAAATGTTGACCATGTCCGGATGGAAACTGTGGAGAGTGTTTCGGATTACAGCGTCCATACGCTGGAACTGTTCTGGATCTTTGAGCTGGATCTGCCCGTACTGAAAATAAACCGGAAGAAGAAACTGCATAAAAATTTGATGGTTAAGATTTTCTACAAGGAGTTTGCCATACTCTTCGCTTTTTTGGATTAAAAGATTGCGCACCAGGTGGCTGTGCAGGGTGGAAAGGATGATGGCCCCGATAAACATGAGAACGAGACTGCTGAAAGTAAAATATTTTACGAGGGTAAATGATTCGCTCGGAGAAGCTGTTTTTTTGGAAGAGGGTGGTTCCGGGGCGGAAATCAGCTTGAAATTACTCATGTACGGGCATTTCTTTTGTTGAGGTTGTCAGTATCTGGAGTCTATGTATCACGGATACACAGGGAGTGTAGTGGATTTGCCGACTAAGCTCAATACGGGGAGCTTGACATTTTTTGTCGATTTCGGACAAAAAATGTCATTTTTTTATGAGGGCACCTTGCTCAAGGGTAGCCAAAGGATGGTTTGCAGTGGATGTAAATTAATTTTTCATATGGCCTGTGATTTGCTTTTTCTGAATTCGGTTATTTGTCTGAAAAAAAATGGTTTTGCTCCTTGAAGAGTAAAATCCTTTGGACAGGTATGAGGGTAGCCCGTTGATCAGCTCAGGGCGACCGGTAAACCATGGGTAATCTTTTCAGAATGCATGGAAAGAAAAGCGAAACGCTAGTCTACATATACTTTCTTTCTGATTCAGGGCACAGCATAAAGTATAAGAGATCGTTTCAAAAGGTAAAAACATATAAAAATATTGACTTGAACGTTGTTTTGCATGAAAAATGGAAAATCTTCCAGACATATGCTCATTGCAGATGTTTTCTTTGTCGACCCTGTTCAGCCTATCCTTTCGGCCAGGTAATAGGGGGTGTCTGCAACAGGAATCTTGGCCGCTGTAGTCCATGCTGCTGTATTCAGAGTGTGTCTGGCTGGATCCTCTCATGTACCGGGAAGGTATTGCTGAAGAAGCACATACCCATAATGTTTTCATGAAAACGGGTTAGAAAGGCTGCCATGTTGTTTGGAAAGACAAATCATCTAGTAGGGCTGGATATTGGTTCGGCCATGGTGAAGGCGGCGGAACTGGTGGAAACCAAAAAGGGGATGGTTCTCAGGCGCTTCGGGGCATTAGCTCTCAAAGCTGGTGCCATAGAAGATGGCATTATCAAGGATCCTGAGCATGTTGCTGCCGTCATCCGGGAACTTTTTTCGCTTTACCAGCTTCGCAATGACAGGGTTGCTCTGTCCATTGGCGGGTATTCTGCCATTATCAAAAAAATCAGCATGCCTGTGATGGAAGAAGATGCCCTTCAAAAAAGTATTCTTGTGGAGGCAGAACAGTATATTCCATTCGATATTCAGGATATCCGTATGGATTTCCAGGTGATGGGGGAAAATCCACAAAATCCGAATCAGCTGAACGTGCTTCTCGTTGCGGCCAAGAAAGATCTGGTCACCCAGTATGTGGAAGTGGCAGAGCTTGCCGGTCTGACCCCGGCCGTTGTGGATGTCGATGCCCTGGCAGTTCAGAATATTTATGAGTTTGTTCACGGTATTTCTTCAGAGGAAGTGGTCCTGCTGAACGTGGGGGCAGCAAAGATGTCCCTGAATATCGTGAAGGAGGGAGATTCCATATTTATGAGGGATGTTTCCCTTGGTTCCCGGCAGATTGATTCGAGAATCCGTTCCTTCACGGGATGTTCGGAAGAAGAGGCAGAGTCTCTGAAAATGGCCGGTGGCGGAAAAAAAATGCCAGAAGAAGAGTACTCTGGCGTTGTTGGTCAGGTTGTCGGCCAGTGGTGTACGGAAATAGGAAGGGCTCTGGACTTTTTTTATTCCACCTACCCAGGAGACCGGGTTGAAAAAATTGTTCTTTGCGGTGGAGGAGCCCATCTCGAAACCTTCAGGGATGCACTGGCCGCACAGACCGGATCCGAGGTTACGGTGATGAATCCCTTTGGGCTGGTACATGTGGATCTCGATAAAATTGATGAGGATGATATCCGGAAAATGGCTCCCCAGGCTGCTGTATGTATGGGCTTGGCGCTGAGAAAGATGGAAGACAAATGATACGAATTAATCTTTTGCCGTTCAGGGCGGCACGGAAGAAAGAGAATATCCGTCGTCAGGTTTCCATTTTCCTGCTTTCCCTTGTACTGGTTTTTCTGGTGATGGGTGTTGCTTATATGCGGATGGAAACCCAGGTGAGAGAAAGCCGTGATGTTCTTGAACGATTGCGGAAAGAAGCCACTACCCTTGAAAGAGAAGCCAGGGAGGTTGGAGTTATCCGCAGGGAGCTGGAACTTCTGAATCAGAAAATCGCTGTCCTCGAGTCCCTTGAAACAGGCAGACGGGGGTCGGTGGATATTTTTGAAGCACTTACGGATGCTGTGATTGCTCAGCGTATGTGGCTTCTTACTTACAGAGAAGATGGCGGATCGGTACGAATGAGCGGACTGGCCCTTGATGATAAAACCGTTGCGGATTTTATGACTAATCTTGAAAAAAGCGGGTTCTTTTCCTCCGTCAGCCTTGAGAGTGTGCGGCAGCAGATGCAGGGTAATATTGCTCTGAGGGCTTTTTCCCTGGTATGTCAGAAAGAAAATCCTGCAGGTTCTTAATAAGGCGAAGGTAAACATTATGACAGAAGATCGAAAAAAGAAAGCTGGGGGGAATGTAACCAAGCAGCTGGCCGATGCCAGTGCCCGGCTGGAACCTTTTTTTAACCAGATTAATGGTCTTACACGATTGCAGAGATTTCTGGTGGTTGCGGTGACCATGGTAGTTCTTTGTGGTGGTTTTTTTTATCTTCTTTATCTTCCTAAAATGCAGGCGTTGGCCCAGATCCGTGAGGATACCCGTTTGGTGGAAGATAGAATTGTCAGGGCACGGGCTAATCTTCGGCAGCTCAAGCCCCTTCAGGAAGAGAGAGCCGAAAAAGAGATGGCTTTTAAAGAGGCCATGAGGGCATTGCCGGAAAGACGAGAAATTCCGATGTTTCTGTCATCCATTTCTGCTTCCGGCAGAGATGCCGGACTGGATTTTTTGCTGTTTAAACCGGAGTCAGAGGTCCTGAGGGAATTTTATGCCGAAATTCCTGTATCCGTAGAAATGGTTGGCGGTTTTCATGAAACGGTAACCTTTCTCGATCACCTTGCCAGAATGCCTCGTGTGGTGAATGTTCGCGGGGTGGAAATGCAGAGCCAGGCGGATAGGGAAAAGGGGCAGACGATACGGACGCGATGTCAGATTGTGACCTATCGTTTTGTGGAGGTAGCATCTGCATCCGGTGAGTCTGCACAGAGAGGTCACGCGCAATGATGAGAATAAGCAGAAAAGTCGGTTTGGACCGGAGACTGTGGCTGGGGGTATGGATAACACTTCTGATTCTCCCTTTCGGCTGTGGAGAAGATTCTGCCCCTGTTCCAGAGCCTGAAAAAGTTGAGGTGGTAAGGCGAAATATTATTTTCCCTGAGCCCGAAAAGAAGGCGGAAGGGCAGGAGGGAGTGGTATCTTCCCATGGAATACCAGACGTTTCTGATATGACGGAAGCGATGGATGACAGCGATGGTGTGATGCTTCCCGCCGGAACGGAAGCGGATGAAGGGGAGGAAAAGGCAGAAAGCCTCCTGCCTCCGGATGTGGTGGCCGCTGCTGAAGAAACAGCGGGGACGGAAGAGGGGGTTGAGGCTGGCCTCTCTGTTATGCCGGAAAGGCAGGAATCAGGAGACCTGATTCTCGAGGTGGAAGAAATAAAGACCGATGACGGCGCTGCTGAAGGTAGCAATGAATCGGAAGGATCCATTGCTGAGGTTGTCGCCGAGGGTTTCACACCGGCTCTTTTTCTTCAGGAGGGTCTGCTGGAAGGTGAAGGAGGCTTTGCAATCTATGATCCTTCCGGCCGGATCGATCCTTTTCGCCCACTGATTCAGGAAAGACCTCAGGTGCGCCAGAGAGAAGATCGCCCGGAAAGACGTGTGCCTCAGACTCCTCTTGAAAAGGTTGCTTTGAGTCAGTTGAAACTTGTGGGGATTGTGAGGTCTCCCATGGGGTCCAGGGCAATGGTGGAGGAATCCAGCGGGCGAGGCTATGTGGTGACGGAAGGAACTTATATTGGCATGAACGGAGGAAGGGTTACGGCCATTGAGCGGGAGCGTATCGTGGTTACGGAAATCGTTGAAAGTCTTTCCGGAGAATTCCGGGAGGAACAACGGGAACTGAAACTCCAGAAGCCGACCGGAGAATAGATTATGTGGGGAATGCGCAAAGTGAGAACAAAAAAAAGAGCATTGTTGGCAGGAATTCTGGTGGCTGGCTTACTGGCGGCCTGTACTCCCAGTTCAGGAACACAGGAAATAAAAGATAGTGAAAGGGACGTGGACGTCAACCGGATAGAGCGTATTTATCTGGAACGTGAGGGGGAGACCACCAGCCTTGTGGTACTGGCAAAGGAGCATCTTGCCTATACAGCCGTTAAGGAACAGGATCCCGCAGGTTTGCGCCTGTATTTTCCGGATACAATACTGACTTCGGACGCACTGCCTGAAAAAAGATCCGGAGGAGCTGTTCTGTCTTTTTCCGCAGACACGATTTCTGAAACGGAAACAAGGCTGGTCCTTGTTCTCCGGGAAGATCTTCCCTATGAGGTCAAACCTGAAGGGGAAGCGGGTATCCGTATTCTGCTGGCTGGTTTGGGGGAAAAAGAGAAAAAGAGTTCCGGTTGGGACATTCAAGGTAAAAACTCTTCGGATGGCGTACTTCTGTCATCAGAGAGCAGGGAAAAGAAGGCTGGACAACGGCCGGAGCTTGTAGATGTGAGGGCACATGTCGTGGAGACCGGTGTACGGCTGGAGATTCTTGCCAGCGATACTCTGAAGGATGTCCATGCCTTTACCGTTGAAAATCCCCCCAGGATAGTTCTCGATATAGCCGGACTGTCATCTCCGTTTAAAGGAGAACAGCGTCTGGGTGTTGATAGTTCATGGGTTCGTTCCGTGCGCCATTATGGGTATGCAGATAAAGTTCGTGTGGTGCTTGATACCCCCGAGGAAAGCCTGCATGCTTATGAAGCCCGCTCCGTACCGGGTGGCTATGAAGTGTTTGTGGCCAGTAGCCGATCCGCAGCTGGCGAAAAAAAACGGGAAGTTCAAAGAGGCTCTGCTGTTATAAAAGATATTGGCTTTACGGCTCTTCCTGAAGGTCGTTCTCAGATTTTTATTGAGACGGATCGTCCGG
Organism: Desulfobotulus pelophilus; assembly: GCF_026155325.1. Taxonomy (NCBI): domain Bacteria; kingdom Pseudomonadati; phylum Thermodesulfobacteriota; class Desulfobacteria; order Desulfobacterales; family Desulfobacteraceae; genus Desulfobotulus; species Desulfobotulus pelophilus. Next base: position 27,178 of record NZ_JAPFPW010000015.1, read on the forward strand.
TTATCCATGAGGTGATTAGTGAAAGCCAGACACGTTTACGACTCTCCCTTGATAATACGAGGTTGCCGGAACACCATGAACGGCCTTTGGTTACGACTCGTTTTGAAAGTGCTCTGGATCAGGTGGTTCCCAAATCCGGTCCGGGTAATAAAACGACCTTTGTTATGGATATGAGGGAGCCCGTTGCGTATGTACTGAATCCTTCAGGAAATCGCATTGAGCTGCGCTTTGAGGCCAGCAGTATCGGACCAAGACCCATAGAAGGTTCTTTTGAAGCAAAAGGCAGCAGCGGCGATACCGGAAGGCCGATTGCAACAGGTTCTTTTGTGGTTGCAGCTTCCTCTGAGGTCATGAAAGAAGAGAAGAAAGTTTCTCCTTCTCCGGCAAGAGACAGCCGGCAGAGCGGCAGTGCTTCGTCTGGGAAGGTTTTTACGGGAACCCCTATTTCCATTGACTTTTATGAGACTGATATAAGAAATGTTTTCAGGATTTTGCAGCATGTAAGTGGTCAAAATTTTGCCATTGACAGTGACGTGGCAGGCAGAGTGACCATGAGTCTTGAGCACCCTGTTCCTTGGGACCAGATTCTCGATCTTGTTTTGCGTATGAATGGTCTGGGGATGGTGGAAGAAGGAAGTATTATACGGGTTGCTGCCATGACCACTCTGCGCAGGGAAGAGGGGCTCCGGCAGGAGGTTCTTCGGGCAAGGCAGGAAAATGAACGGAGAGAAAGTGATCTGGCTCCTTTGATGACGGAGTATATTCTGATCAATTACTCCAACGTAAGCTCGGAGGTGATTCCCCATGTGCAGAATATCCTGACAGAGCGGGGACGGGTCAGTGCGGATGCCCGCAATAACCAGCTGATTATTACGGATACGGCAGAGGCCATTGCCAATGCGAAAACCATTATCAGCCGCATCGATAAAATTACGCCTCAGGTTGTCATTGAAGCACGGATTGTGGAAGCCAGTGACGAATTTGCGCGGGCCTTGGGAGCGGAATGGCAGGCAAGTACGGGCGGGTCGGATCGTAACCCCTATGCCACGGTGCCATCCGGTACCCTCGGTGGGCAGTATGGATATAATGTTTCTTTAAATACGCCCACGGGTGCCGGTAATATCGGGCTGCATTTTGCCCGTATTGCCGGTACGCAGCTGGCTTTGAATGCCCGCCTGAATCTCAGTGAGCAGCGTGGTGAAACCAAGATCGTTTCTTCTCCGAGAATCGTAACTCTGGATAACAAGACGGCTACCATCAATCAGGGGTATGAATATCCATATACAACCCGCAACAGTGATGGAGATGTGGTTACAGAGTTTAAGAATGTTGATTTGAAGCTGGAGGTTACTCCCCACGTAACGGCGGATAACCGTGTGGCTATGCGAGTGAACATTGATAAAAACGATATCTATGTCATGACCGATGATGGCCCTGCCCTTCAGACGAAGAAGGTGGAAACGGAACTTCTTGTGAATGACGGGGATACCATTGTCATTGGTGGAGTTGTTCAGACAAGAAGTTCGCATTCTAATAACCGGATTCCATTTTTCCACAGAATTCCTCTCATTGGCTGGCTCTTTGAGTCGGTCAATCGTACTGAAAACAAATCTGAGTTGTTGATTTTTCTGACTCCGAGAATTGTGCAGCTGGAAAACACAAGAGAATTGTGATTGGTGAAGGCTACGGTTGGAATTTTTCCTCCAGCGCTGGATTGAGAGTCTGAAAGCTGGGTTTGAAGGGGTCTTTCGATGTATACGGAAGACCCCTTTTTTTGAAGATTTTTTTTGACGGCAGGTAATAAAAAAGGGAAAGACCGTGTCTTTCCCTTCTCTTTGCGGACAGTGGCCTCCTCCCAAAGAGTTGGCCACTGGTTTGTTTGGATTAACCTACAAATGCTTCTTCAGGTATTTCCATGATGGCTCCGGTGAGATTTTTCACAGAGTCCATTTTGCCCATGGCGGTGGGCAGCAGCTGCTCATAGAAGTACTTGGCAGTTGCGATCTGACCTTCGTAGAAGGGCTTGTCTTTTTTCTTGGCACCTTCAACGGCTTTCTTCGCTGCGGCTGCACGTTCGGCCCATGCCCATGCCATGACAAGATCACCGGCCACTTCAAGGAAGGGCGTGGCAGAAGCAAAGGCGTCCAGAGCTTTTTCACTCATGGCGGCAGCGCCAAGGGTCATGGCAACTTCGCCCAGCTTGTTCAGTGCGGCCTGAAGGCTGTCTGCGATTTTTTCCAGACCGGCTTCACGGGCTTTGGCAACGGTTGCATTGACTTCACCCATGAGGTCCATGATGGGCTTACCTTTGCGCATGCCGAGTTTACGGCCAAGAAGGTCCATGGCCTGGATGCCGTTTGTGCCTTCATAGATGGCGGTGATTTTGGCATCTCTGTAGTGCTGGGCCTGGGGATATTCTTCTATGAAGCCGTAGCCGCCGTATACCTGAATACCAGTGGAGGCCACTTCAACGGCTTTGTCAGTGCAGTAGGACTTGGCAATGGGGGTCAGGATTTCAATCAGCCCTTCCCATTTGTTTTTCTCATCTTCGCTTTCCGTAACCGTTGCTTTGTCAAAGCAGCTGTTCAGGAAGTAAACAAGGAAGCGGCATCCTTCCACATAGGCTTTCATGGACATAAGCATACGGCGGACATCTGGATGCTGAATGATGGGGACACCCGTAAGGTCGCCTTCAAGGACGGCTTTCATCAGGTTGGGACCCTGAATACGCTCTTTGGCGTACTGGATGGCGTTGCAGTAGGAGGCAGTGGCAAAGCCAAGGCCCTGCATGGCCACACCCTGACGGGCTTCGTTCATCATGAGGAACATGTACTTCATGCCCTTGTTGGGCTCACCGATAAGCTCGCCGATGCAGTTGTCCTTGGAGCCGAAGGCCAGGGTGCAGGTGGCGTTACCATGGATACCCATTTTTTCTTCGATACCAACGGTTTCCACATCGTTGAATTCGCCCATGGTGCCGTCGTCGTTCACTCTATACTTGGGAACGAGGAAGAGAGAGATACCTTTGGTACCGGCAGGAGCACCTTCTATGCGTGCGAGAACGGGGTGAACCATATTTTCTACAAGGTCAGAATCACCACCGGAGATGAATATCTTGTTGCCTTTGATCTTGTAGGTTCCATCTCCCTGAGGAACGGCAATGGTTTCAAGGGCACCGACGTCGGATCCGGCTACAGCTTCGGTGAGGCACATGGTGCCGCCCCATTTGCCGGTAAAGATGTTTTTTACATAAAGCTGCTTCTGTTTTTCCGTGCCGAAGGTGGCAAGGATATTGCCGCATCCATGGGTCAGGCCGGGGTACATCATGAAGGAGCAGTTGGCGGAAGTGAAATATTCACCAGCAGCCATGGCCAGAAGATGGGGCATGCCCTGACCACCGAATTCGGGATCATCGCACATGGCCAGCCACTGGCCTTCACAGAAGAGTTTGTAGGGTTTGTGGAATGAGGGTGGAACTTTAACCTGGCCGTTTTCAAGTTTTACGGCATCGGGATGCCCGTTTTCTTTATCTGCCATTTTGTTGGTGGGCAGAATTTCCTTAATGGCGAGGTTTCTGGCCTCGGTAATGATCATGTCGCAGGTTTTTTTGTTAAAATCTGCAAATTTTTCGTTTTTGCTGAACTCGCTTACATTAAAAACTTCATGCAGCAAAAAATCTTGATCTCTGCGTTCAATAAGTGGCATTTCCCATCTCTCCTTTTTGGTGTTTTGATGACTCCTGAACCTGGTGGCCGGGTGAAAAAATCACACGGCAGACACAGCTAGGCTGTGATAAAAACATGGTGTTATAAGTATTTCTGTACTTTTGAAAAACTGGAGTCCACTTTTTCAGACATCCGGATGGAGCGAAGCAGGTATGCAATTCCTCTGCTGTGGGTCCATTCTGAGGTTTTAAGTTGATGTTCACCTCAATAAAGTCTCGATATTTGATCTTTTGCACGCATACTTTTAAATGAGGAGGATGTCAATGGTATATGAAGAACTTTTGTCCTCCTTTTGCGGTGCGTGCGTAACTTTTTGTTCATCCGGAGGCCTTTTTTGTAAAATCTGGAGCTCTTTGGCGAAAAAAAGTCTTTCCCCGTATCTCTTTTGTTTCTTGGTTTTTTTCGAGCAGGGGACCAGTTTTGTTTGTGGGTAAGCCTTTATGGAAAAGTCATTCCGGGTCTTTTTCCTGGGTAGTGCTGATTTTTTCTTTGGTTTCCGAATCGCTTCTGGAAGCATTTTTGAAATTCTGAATGGCTTTTCCGAGGCCGGATCCGATTTCAGGAAGTTTGGATGCACCAAATACCACAAGCACAATGACAAGGATAATAATCAGTTCCGGTATGCCGATGCCGAACATGGCAACTCCTCAAGTCTATGGTTTTTAAGCAAGAAATTTAATTTATCAAGCATTAGGCAATAGCACCAAGTATGGATGGATGTCAATTGACAAAAAGGTAAAGACGCATAAGTATTGACCTGCAGGAAACCTTTGATCCATGGTAGAAAGCGGACAGAAGCCATAGGGCCTGTGCAGGAAAGCAGACCGGATTTTTTCTGTTGAGAGGGAGGTCACAGGCGATCTCTCCTACTTGGTAAAGAAAACGCCTTTACCTCTTGGGCGTGGGAACAAAACGCAGGAATAAAAGGAGATGCGGGATGAGTAAGATTTCCGGTGTACAGTTTACCGGTGCCCAGCGATATGTGCTGGATGATGAATTGGCGAGTATTGTTAATATTTCCATGGCTCTGGAAATGCCGCTCCTGTTGAAGGGAGAGCCGGGTACAGGAAAGACCATGCTGGCCCATGCCATAGCCGACAGTCTGGGAATGCCCCTGATTATTCTGAATGTAAAGTCCAGTATGAAGCTGATTGATGCCCTGTATCAGTATGATACGCTGACTCGTTTGAACGATAGCCGTTTTGGGGATTCTACCCGTAATGTCAGCAATATTCGTGAGTATATCCGGATGGGCAAGATAGGGCAGGCCTTTACAGCGGATAAGAGGGTGGTTCTTTTAATTGATGAAATTGACAAGGCGGATACGGATTTTCAGGATGATATGCTGGATGTGCTGGACCAGATGCAGTTTGATATTATGGAAGTGGATGAGACCGTACAGGCAAGACACAGGCCGGTAATCATTATCACATCCAATGCCAAAAAAGATTTATCCGATCCCTTTCTCGGGCGCTGTAACTTTCACCATATTGCTTTCCCTGACCCGAAAATGATGCGTCGCATAATTGATGTGCATTTCCCAACCATAGATAGAAAACTGGCGGAAAGCGCCATAGATACTTTCTACAAGCTCAGAGACCTGGACGGTATGGAGAAAAGGCCTGCCACACGGGAGCTGATTAACTGGATGCGTGCACTGGATGCAGATCCTGATTTCAAGTCTGCGGACCTTGTTAAGGGTCAGGTACCTTTTTTAGGGGTTCTGTTTAAAAAAAGCCCTGATTATGAGCGGGTTACACGTCTTGTCACCCGCCGGAGGGGCATCTGAAACCCTGGATGCGGAACCGTACTTTTTCCTGAAGGAATGTTTCCATGTTTGTTGCATTTTTTTATCTTCTCAAGAATGTCGGTATCCCGGTGAGTCCCACGGCTTTTCTTACGCTGCACAGGGCCATGAATCTGGGACTGATCCGTTCTCTGGATGACTTTTACATTGCTTCCCGTACCATACTTGTGAAGAGTGAGCGTCATTTTGATCTTTTTGATCAAGCGTTTGCGCATCATTTCGAAGGGGTGGAGCTTTCTGTGGAAGAAGGTTTTGAGATGGATGCGATCGCCCGTGGTCTTCTGGATGAGTGGCTTAAAAATCCCAAAGAGATTGCCAGGGCACTGGGGATAGATGAGAAAAAACTGGCCAGTCTCTCTCCCGATGAGCTGCTGGAGTATTTTAAGGAAAGGCTGAAGGATCAGACGGAGCGGCATGACGGGGGAAACCGTTGGATTGGTACGGGCGGAACGTCGCCTGTCGGTCACTCGGGGTATCATCCCGAGGGAATGCGGGTAGGGGGTGTTTCCAGGAACAAATCTGCGGTGAAAGTGGCAGGGGAACGGCGGTATAAAGATTATTCGGCCAGTGGTCCTTTGACCCAGTCACAGGTGGGAGAAGCATTGAAGCGGTTGCGGAACATGGTTCCTGCCGGGCCGAAGGATCAAATTAATATTGATGCCACACTGAGGCAGACTCTCAAAAATGGAGGAGAAATAGAAATACTTTTTGACCGAAGTCTGCGGGATCGCCTGAAGATTATGCTGTTCATCGATAATGGCGGCTGGTCCATGGACCCTTACGTTGATGTGGTGCAGACCCTTTTCGACTATGCAAGATCGCAGTTCAAGGAAGTCCGGACCTTTTTCTTTCATAATACCGTTTACGATACCGTATGGGAGGACCCTTCCCGATACAGAAAGCCGGTTCGGCTCTCCGATTTTGCCAGAAGAGATCCGGAAACCCGACTGATTTTTGTTGGCGATGCCAGTATGGCTCCCTACGAGCTGATGGCCCGTAACGGGGCTATCCATATGCAGGACAGGAGCGGTCGGCCCAGCATGGAGAATCTTACCTTTCTGGCGGAAATGTTCTCCCGCAGTGTCTGGCTGAATCCTGTGAATCCACGGATGTGGGGATATACAGCCACCATCAACCTTATCAGTCAGGTTTTTCCCATGTACCCCCTTTCATTGGATGGTCTGGAGGAGGCAGTGACAAGGCTGATGCAGAGACAGTAGGCAAGGCAGAAAGGCAGGCTAAAGAGCCCCGGTTCGGGGCTTTTCAGCGATGATGGCGGATGCGGGTTGTCTGTTGGATATCTCAGACAGGAATTTCTTCTGGCTGCACCCGGAAAAGTTCGCAGGTGTTCTGAAAGATGATTTCTGCCAGATCCGATTCGGCAGCTTTCCGCACTTCGGCAAGGGTGCTGAGCACGGAAGGAACAAAGGCAGGTTCATTGCGCTTGTGGCGGTTCCGTTCCGGTGACGGGGTAAGGTAGGGGGCATCCGTTTCAATGAGGATGCCGTCATCAGGCAGCATACGTACCATAGATCGAAGGGATTCGCCTCGCTGTCTGTGGGTAAGGATTCCTGTGATTCCGATGTGAAGCCCGAGGTCCAGATAGGCTTTCATTTCTTCAAGGTTACCGGAAAAACAGTGCACAACCCCTGAAAGACCGGAAGGTGCCATGTGGCGTAGCATGGAAAGGAGTCTGCCTTTGGAATCCCTTTCGTGGAAAATAATGGGAAGCCTGAGGGCAAGGGCGGCATCTATCTGGGCTTCCAGCCATTTTTCCTGCACATCCATGGGAGAATGCATGCGGTTGAAATCCAGCCCACATTCCCCCCAGGCACGGACTTTTGGGTGCCTGGCCAGGGAGCTTAGGGCGCTGATAATACTGCCGTTACAACTTTCACTGTCATGGGGGTGGATGCCGGTACTGGCAAACAGGCCTTCATGGGTTTCACAGAGGGCAATGGCCTGTCTGGATCGCTCGAGGGTGATTCCTGCGATCATCATGCACAGAACATTGGCTTTTCGGGCTCTTTCGAGCATGTGATCCCTGTCCTGGCCAAAGGCCCTTTCGTCTTCAATGTGGCAGTGGCTGTCGAAAAAACGCATGGTAGTTTTCCTTATTTTCTTAAAAAAATGGCAGAAGCCATGATTTCCTTCCGGCTTTGTAACATTGCTTTGAAAAGAGGGCAAATGTATAAAAAAGTGTTGAGGCCTCTGTTTTTTCGGTGGCATCAGGAGTGTAGGGAAAGGATATGCGCTTGTTTTTTTATTCAACACATGTTTACTTATCCGGACTGAAGCTTGCTTTCTGAAAATTCTGCGTTTATGTATGGTATCCTTGGTAAAAATCGTAGAGGAGGAACCATGTTTAAGATAGTAAAACGGGAAGAACTTGTGCCGTCTTCGGTAATTCTTCATGAAATTCATGCTCCGAGAGTTGCACAGAAGACCAGGCCCGGACAGTTTGTGATTGTTAAGGCCACAGAGACAGGGGAGCGGATTCCTCTGACCATGGCAGACACCGATCCTGTTGCTGGAACCGTAACGATTATTTTTATGGTCGTTGGTAAATCCACAGCTCTTTTTGCTTCTCTTCAGGAAGGGGAAGGCTATGCGGATCTAATCGGGCCCCTGGGACGGGCCACGGATATAGAAAAGGTTGGCCATGTGGTCTGTATTGGCGGAGGAACGGGTATTGCTGTGCTGCATCCTATTGCCCGCGCCATGAAAGAGGCCGGCAACCGGCTGACGGTCATTCTGGGGGCCAGAAGTGCGGATTTTATGATTTTAAAAGACAGAATGTCGGCTCTGGCCGATACGTTTATTTCTGTGAGCGATGATGGATCCACAGGGAAAAAAGGTTTTGTCACGGACGCATTACAGGAAACGCTGGCCCTTGGTAAGCCCGAACTTGTTGTGGCCATAGGACCGGTGCCCATGATGAAGGCTGTAAGTGAAATGACGCGGCCGGATGGTATCCATACCCTGGTAAGTCTTAATCCTATCATGATTGATGGTACGGGTATGTGCGGCGGCTGCAGGGTGAGCGTGGGGGACAAGGTGAAGTTTGCCTGCGTGGATGGCCCTGAGTTTGATGGTCATGCCGTGGATTTTGATGGGCTTTCTCAGCGTCTCAGCGCCTATAAGGAAGAAGAGCAGGCTGCCATGGAAATTCACAGATGCCGTATGGAGGCGCAGGCGGCAAACTCTGATCAGCAGTCCTGAAAGGACCGGAGGAAGGAATGCAGGAAAAAAAAAGCAAAATCCAGGACCGGCACCCCATGCCGGAGCAGCCGGCGAATGTGAGGCGGCATAATTTTCTGGAAGTTCCCTTAGGTTATGGTGAAGAAACGGCCATGGCGGAAGCCACCCGTTGCATCCAGTGTAAAAATCCTCAATGTGTTCAGGGCTGCCCCGTTGCCGTACCCATTCCTCAGTTTATCAAAGCCATTGCAGAGGGTCGTTTTTCGGAAGGTATCCGGACAATCTGGGAAAAGAATGCACTGCCGGCTGTCTGCGGCAGGGTTTGCCCACAGGAAAGTCAGTGTGAGGGTCAGTGTATCCTGGGAAAAAAGGGCAGCCCCGTTGCCATTGGGAATCTGGAACGTTTTTTGGCAGACTGGGAACGGAAGAAGGGGGATGGATCCCTTCCGGAAAAAATGGCTGCCACAGGAAAGCGCGTGGCGGTTGTTGGAAGCGGTCCTGCTGGTCTTACGGTGGCAGGGGACCTTGTGCTGAAAGGGCATGATGTTACGCTTTTTGAGGCCTTTCACAAACCAGGTGGCGTTCTGGTTTACGGTATTCCTGAATTCCGTCTGCCGAAAGCCATTGTGGAATCGGAAGTGAAAACCCTTGAAAAGCTGGGAGTCAACCTTGTCTGTAATACGGTGGTCGGCAGGGCCGTGGATGTGAAGGAGCTTTTTGAAGAGGGCTTTGATGCTGTTTTTGTGGGTGTGGGAGCGGGGCTTCCCAGCTTTATGAATATTCCGGGAGAAAATCTCATTGGTGTCTATTCAGCCAATGAGTATCTGACCCGTGCCAATCTCATGAAGGCCTATGATCCGGCCTATGACACCCCCATGGTTGTGGGACGGAATGTGGCGGTTGTGGGAGGCGGTAATGTGGCCATGGATGCAGCACGAACGGCTTTACGCATGGGTGCTGAATCCGTAAAAATTATTTATCGCAGATCCAGAGAGGAAATGCCCGCACGCCTGGAAGAATCCCATCATGCGGAGGAAGAGGGAGTGGAGTTTATGCTGCTCACCAATCCTCTTCGTTTTGACGGGGATGAAAGGGGAAGGCTGACAAGTGTAACCTGCAAGCGAATGGAGCTGGGAGAGCCTGATGCCTCCGGTAGAAGGCGGCCTGTACCCCTAGATGGTTCCGATTTCACCATGGACTGCGATCTGGCTATTATTGCCGTTGGCTCCGGAGCCAATCCTCTGCTCACCAGCTCGGAACCAGAGATCGCTTTGAACCGCTGGGGCAATATTGAAGCGGATCCGGAAAATGGAAAAACCTCCATGCGCGGAGTTTGGGCGGGTGGTGATATTGTCACCGGTGCGGCAACGGTGATTCTTGCCATGGGAGCGGGCAGGAAAGCTGCCACCAGCATGCATGACTTTTTGGCGCGGGGCTGGTGATTGCGATGAGCTATGCACAGGCTTTCAGGGGGATTTTTTTTGTTACAGCCCTGGGGCCTGTTGCTGTTTTTTGTGATACCGGAGAGAAGGGGCTGAAAAAACTTCTTTTTGTGAATGAGAATGAAAGGGCTTTTTTTTCGTTTTCACCGGAAGTGTCTCTGCTGAAGGAGGCAAAGGAACAGCTTTTGGCTTATTTTTCAGGGAAATGCATGTCCTTTGATCTTCCGCTTTTACCGGAAGGAACGCTTTTTCAGCAACGGGTGTGGAAAGAGCTTCGGGTTATTCCCCATGGAGAAACAAGGTCTTACAAAGATATAGCTATGGCTCTGGGGCAGCCGGGGGCCTCTCGGGCAGTGGGCAATGCCAATGGCCGAAATCCTCTGCCCCTTTTGATTCCCTGCCACAGGGTTATTGCCGCCGATGGCGGCCTGGGAGGATACAGCAGTGGTCTTTTCCGTAAAAGATTTCTTCTGAGTTTGGAAACCGGAAAGACGGAAGATGGCTTGATTCACCGATGAAGCTCCCGTTTTTTCTTGTTTCATTTTGTGCGGAATGATTTTTTTTCATCAGGCTCTTTACAGATTGTGGAGAGGTCCCTGTTGATAGGATATTCTGGAAAGGTGCGGTTTTGGGCAGGGTGTTGCCCAAGCCGCACCTTTTTGCTGTAGGATTCAGGAGGAAACGGCTTCTTCTTTCAGAGCATATATGTCCGGATGTGTGGCGATGGAGCGGACGAACTGCTGGGTTCGCTGGCTTAGCCGGTTCTGGATGATAGTGACCGTTGCGCGTATCATTTTGTATCCGATGGAGCTGTTTTTTTCAAAAAGATCCATCAGTGCCGGCCCATTGATCATGATGAGCTCACAGGCATCGGCACTGACGGCGTCAAGACTGTAGCCGGTCTGATCCAGAATGGCGGTGAGGCCGAAGGCAGCACCTGGTTTAAGGGTACCGACGGTTACAACCATGGTCTTATGGATACGCTGTTCCAGGAGAACAGTTCCGGATTTGAGCAGGAAGAAGGTTTCGGCTGCATCACCTTCCCGGTAAATGGTCTGCCCTTCGTCAAAATGCACTTCCTGACATATGGGAAGAACCTGTTCGACTTCCTGCGTACTCAGTTTTTCCAGGATTGGATAGTGGGCCAAAGAGTCTGTGGTGAGCATGCAACTTCCTTTCATGGAAGGTTATCGGTGAGCGTAAAGGGTCTCCGCCCGCTTATCCATAGGGATAAGCGGGCTTTTTTGTCAGCTGACAAGGAAAAAGAGCAGAATCAGTATGCAGACAACTCCTGCCGCACTGATACCCAGCGGGGTTGTGCCAGTACTGTAGCTTGCCCGGATCTGTTCTTCCACTTTGCTGTCCGTAAAGGGACGCGCCAGTGCGCGGGTAATACGTTCGGGTATGTTTTTGGAAATTTCGGCAATGCGGGGAATGAGCCTGTGGGTAACCAATGCTTCCGTAACCCGGTTCATTCCGTTGAGGCTGCGATCCATGGCATGGTAAAAGGCCTTGCCTCCCTCAATATAGGTAATGTCCGTGTCGGTCAGTTTATGCGTGGGTCTGGCTTTGGTTTTGTCTTTCTTTTTATCTGCTTTCACCATGAGGGTGAAAAGCCATACACCCAGCGCCATAACGGCAATCTGTTTGATGAGATGTACCAGTGTATAGGGATTGTAGTCCATGCTGTGGGGTAGCAGTTTGTAGAGCGCGTCGGGATAGACACCCAGATAAAAACAGAGGAAAGAGGCTATGGCCATGGCCAGCAGCATGCAGCGGGGAGGATCCTGGGCTTCCGGAACGCTGGGAGCTGTTTTCCCGCCGAACCATACATAGTACGGCAGCTTCAGGCCTACGGAAAGCCAGGTTCCGAGGCTGGCAAGCAGCAGCATGCCCCAGAGGATGGTTCTGCCGGAATGTTCCGCCGCTGTCAGGATAATATCCTTTGATACGAAGCCCGAGGTCAGGGGGGCGCCGGAAATGGATATACCCCCCACAACGGTGAAAACCAGGGTCAGTGGCATGAGCGCTTTGAGACCACCCAGTTCTTTGATGCGTGAACTTCCCGCCATCTGCAGCACGGCACCGGCACCCATGAAAAGCAGCGCTTTGTAAATGATGTGAGCGTAGGCATGGGCAACGGCACCGTTGATGGCAAGGCTGGTGCCGATACCTACGGCGCAGACCATGTAACCGACCTGGCTGACAATGTGATAGGCCAGGATACGGCGGGCATCGGTGATGATGAGGGCGTAGGTTACACCGTAAAGGGTCATGATGGCACCGAGAACAGCGAGAATTTCAAAGCCGGGGAAGGCCCGGCAGAGAACATAGACCGCCGTTTTGGTTGTAAAGGCACTGAGGAAAACGGCACCTGTAACGGTGGCTTCGGGGTAGGCATCCGGAAGCCATGCATGGAGGGGTGGAACGGCTGCGTTGACAATGAAGCCGATCATGATGAGGTATTCGGCAAGGCCTGCCTGGTCCGGGGAGAAACGCCCGAAAGTGAGGTCTCCGCCTGTGGCATTGTAATGGATGATGATACCACCCAAGAGTATGAGCCCGCCTGCCATATGGACAAGGATATAGCGGAAAGCGGCATCATAGGCTTCCCGGCTTTTGCGTGCAAGGATGAGGAAGGTGGAGGCAACGGCCATGATCTCCCAGAAAATATACAGGGAAAGGAGGTCTCCCGCAAAGGTTACGCCCAGAGCTCCACCAGCATAAAAGAGGGCTGCCATGTGTTGCACATTGTCCTGGACTTTCAGGGCATAGAGAACGCCCATGAAGCAGGCCATGGAAAAGATAATGCCAAAGGGCCTGGCCAGTCCGTCCATATGGCCGAAGATGAGATGGAAATCCATGAACTGCAGGGTCCAGTGTACACCGTTGGGCGTGTTGAGGACCACGGCAAGGGAAAGAAGGGGCAGAAGGAGCATCCATACAGCCCTGGCCCCTCGGGACAGAAGCGGGATGAGAAGAGCTCCGAAAATAAGAATCAGGGCAGGGGGGATACCGCTGCCGAAGAGAGTCTGGTACATGGGGGACTCCTGTACGGTTATGTGAAATCCGGTTTCATACGTTGCTCAGCCGCCCATGATCTGGGAAACGGCAAGCTGCGCCAGCCGGAAAAAGGGCTGTGGATAGAAAAAGAGGAGAAGAGACCCCGCAGCAGTAATGCACAGGGGGTACAGGCACCATGGTGGCGATTCCTTAATGCCCTCTTCAAACAGATTGTCTTCCGGTGCGCAGAAAAAGGCCCTGTAGACAATGGGCAGAAAATAGGCTGCATTCAGTATGGAACTGAAGAGCAGCACGGCAAGAAAACCGATCTGACCGGCTTCAAGGGTACCGATGACAAGATACCATTTGGAAAGAAAGCCCCCTGCAGGCGGCAGTCCTATAACGGAAAGGGCACCGATGAAAAAGGCTGTCATGGTTACAGGCATGCGGCGACCGATGCCTTTCATCTGGCTGATGTATTTTTTCCCTGAGGCAACAAAGATGGCGCCTGCACAGAAAAAGAGAGTGATTTTTCCGAAGGCATGCATGGTGATATGCATCATACCGCCCTGCAGAGCCGCCGGGGTGAGAAGGGCGGCTCCCAGAATAATATAGGAAAGCTGTCCAATGGTGGAAAAAGCAAGCCTTCTTTTCAGTTCATCCTGGCTTAAGGCAATGAGAGATGAGACCAGAATGGTGATACTGGCAATGACGGCAATCACTGTGCCGATGCCTGCATCGGAAAGGGGCGTTGTACCCAGCGTGCCTGTCAGGGCACGGAAAACACAGAAAACACCTACCTTGACCACGGCAACGGCATGGAGAAGGGAGCTGACCGGGGTTGGCGCAACCATGGCTGCCGGCAGCCATGAATGGAAGGGCATGACGCCTGCCTTGGCAAAGCCGAATACAAACATAAGTGCCAGGACCAGCAGGGTGCCTTTACCCGTATCCGCTGTCAGAACACCACCGGCGGTAAAGTCCAGGTTGCCGGCCTGCACATATACATACAGCATGGCCGGAAGGGCCAGGCATATGGAGGCGCCAAGGATATAGCCAATGTATTTTCTACCCGAAACCCTTGCTTCATGGTCCTGATGGTGGGCAACCAGCGGATAGGTGGCAAAACTCAGCATCTCGTAAAAAAGATACATGGTTAAGAGATTCGCCGAGAAGGCAACGCCGATGGTGGCGGAAAGGGAGATGGCAAAAAAGCTGAAGTAGCGCGTCTGGCTGTGTTCATCAAGGCCCCGCATGTAGCCGATGGAATAGGCGGAGGTCACAATCCAGAGAGAAGAGGATACAAGGGCAAAAAGCATTCCGAAGGCATCCACCCGGAAGGCGATGGGTACGCCGGGAATCACTTCGACAAGGGTAAATGTATAGCTGCCTCCCTGAAGAACAAAGGGAGTCATGGAGGCCACCAGGCCGAATTTGATGAAGGCGGCGGCAAAGGTCCATCCTTCCCGGGCGTTTTCACTCCTGCTGGATACAATGGCCGGAACGACCGCCAGGGAAACGAGCACGGCAAGGAGGGGTATGATGGAGTGTAGGGTTTCCATATTAAAGCACCTGTCCGGGAATCGCTGGATCAATGAAAAGGGTGACAATGTCTCCGGCCAGAAGGCCGAGGACCACAAGGGCCAGAGCAGCAATTAAAAGAGGAATCACCATGGAAACGGGGGCCTCGGCCATGGCGAGGGCTGGCGGACCGTGGTGGGCGTGGTCATCATGACCATGCCCATGGTGGATGACGGCATCCTCAGGTGTTTCAAAAAGGGCGATTTCAAAAACCTTGAAGAAGAGAATGGCATTGATGATGCTCGCGGAAAGAAGAGCGACGACAAAACCCCAGTGACCGGCTTCGATACCGCCGGATATGAGGTACCATTTACTGAAAAAGCCGCAGGTAGGCGGAATGCCAATAATGGAAAGACCGGCAATGACCAGAGCTCCCATGGAAAAAGGCATTTTCTGGAAAAGACCTTTCAGGTCCGTAAATGCATCACTTCCCTGTTTGGCCCGTATGGTGGCGGCTGCCATGAAGATACACAGGGTCATGGCGGCGTCGTTGACAATGTGGAGCATGGCACCGGTCATCCCCGCCCTGTTGCCCAGCCAGAATCCTCCCACCATGTAGGCAACTTCCACAATAATGATGTAGGTGAGCATGCGTTTGAAGCTTTTTTGGGCAAGGGCCATGAAGGCTCCTGCAAAGATGCCGATGGTGGCCAGCCAGACAAGACCCTCGGCTATGACTCCCGTATCAAAGGCTAGAGACATGGGGAAAACAGAAAAAACAATTCGTACCATGATGTAGATGCTGACCTTGGTGGTCAGGGCGGCCATCAGGTTGGTGGTGGCATCCGGAGCGTAGGTGTAGGCATTGGGCAGCCAGCCGTGAACGGGGAAGGCCGCCATTTTGGCCAGAAGTCCTGTGATGCAGAGAACAAAGGCCATGGTGATGGTGGGATTGGGACCCATTTCATGGAGAATGGCAGCAATATCAGCCATGTTGAGGGACCCTGTGGCAATGTAGATATAGGCTACCCCCATGAGATAGAAGCTGGCTCCGATGGTTCCCATGATCAGGTAGTTGAGGGCTGCAAGGGGAGCACGGTTGTTTCCCATGCCGATGAGGGCATATCCCGAAAGGGAAGCTATTTCAAGGAGAACATAGAGGTTGAAAATATCTTCCGTTGCCACCATACCCGCAAGGCCACAGACAAAAAAAATGTAGAGAGCGTACCAGGCCGGTGTTTTTTCGGCAAAGTCCTTTTCGGCCCGGTTCCTGGATGCCACAAGATTGACAAGGGCAACGGCCATGATGGCGGTAAGAACAATGGCACTGAAGGTATCGATGCGGTAGGCGATGCCAAAGGGAGGCATCCATCCTGCCATGTGATAGGTGAGTGTTTCTCCTCTGGCTGTGGTGACAAGCATGTGCAGGGCAGTACCAAGTCCGGAGAGAAGTCCTGCAAGGGCAAAGGGAAAAGCCCATTTCCGGTTGACCCATCCCGCTGCCGCTGCGGCCATACCCCACAGAAAGGGTGCCATGACAACCAGAACGGGAAAATGCTGGGTGAATTCCATCATAATCGAATCCGTATACGCCTCAGGGGCGCGTTAGGGTGCCAGCTGTTCAGCGGGACTGAATGGCACGGTTAATTTCATCTTCTTCAAGGGTTCCATAGCTGCGGTAAACCTTGATGGTCAGCGCCAGGGCCACCCCGAGGGTGGCCACGGCAACCACAATGGCCGTAAGCATCAGTACGTGGGGCAGAGGGTTGAGATACATGGCAGGGTCAATGGCCCCTTTGCTTTCCTCCATGAGAATGGGGAGGGTGGCGTCTTTTTTAAAAGAAGCGGAAATGAAAAAAAGAATAATGGAGGTCTGGAAAATATTCAGGCCTATGATTTTCTTAACCAGATTGGTTTTGGAAATCATGGCGTACATTCCAAGAAAAAAGAGGAATATACAGCCCCAGTAGTTATACTTTCCGATAAAGTAGGGAATGGCATCCATATGCTAGAGTCCTTCGTCCTGCTGTCCTGCAGAAGACAGGTTGTAGTAAATCCAGACCATCACGGCCATGACAGCCATGGTTACGCCGATTTCCACAATAAGTATGCTGTGGGACCGGGCCATTACCGTATCGCTCAGGAGGAAAGGGGCCAGTATGTCATAGTTGAGGAAATCCATGCCCAGTAAAAGGCATAGGGTACCGGTACCGGCAAAGATGGCAACGCCTATGATGGAAAAGAGGGCTGTTACCCTTTCGTTCATACGGTGGATGGCGGTTTTGAGATTGCGGCTGATGGCCAGGAGGATAATCGTGGCACCCAGTACAACCCCCGCCTGAAAACCACCTCCCGGGCTGTAATGGCCATGGGCCAGAACGTAGAGGGAGTATATCTGCAGAAAGGGAATGAGGCACCGGCAGGTGGTTCGGATAATGGGATCGAAGGGTGTCCAGAGTGTGTCGATGGGCCGGAACACCTTGGAGTCTTCCGGTGGCAGCTTTCCTCCTTCCTCAATACGCAGGGTAACCCCGGTGGGAATATGGCGGTAATATTGGGGGCCGATTTGTTTCCGTCCTTTGGTGCGGAGCAGAAAGAAGCAGGCAAGCCCTGCCGTGAGAACCACCGCTGCTTCAAACATGGTGTCGTAGGATCGGTAATCCGCCAGAACTACCGCTACCATGTTGGGAGCCTGGGTATGCTCATAGGCATTTTCAATGTAGAAAGGGGAAACATGCAGGCTGGCCGGAGAGGCAGGGTCTCCCCACATGGGCAGATGGTGGGCATTGACCAGAAGGAGGCCGCCTGCAAAAAGACAGAGTATCAGGGCAAGCTTTTTCAATCTTTGGTCCTCCTTGTGGTATGAAATACCGTAGCAACAAAAAAGACAGTGCTGACACCGGCGCCAACGGTTGCCTCCGTGAAAGCCACGTCCACGGCTCCCATTACGGCGAGAAGCAGGCATATCATGAAGCTGTAGGCGCTGATGACTATGGCGGCTGCCATCAGGTCTTTGACGGCAAGGGCTCCGATGCCACAGAGAATGATGAGAGTGAAAACAATGATATCAACGGTTATCATATCTGTTTCTCCTCGTTTTTACGGGTCCAGGGCTTCCCGCCGGCCCGCATGCCTGCATCCACAATGGCGTGGGTGGCTGTGGGGCTGGTGATGAAAACAAAGACGGCGATGAGAATGATTTTCAGGCTGGTAATTACGCCGTTGAGATCCGGGTGCTGCGTGAGTACGTAAAGGATAGCGGCTCCGAGGAGGCATATCAGGGCTGTGGTGTCCAGAAGACTTGCCGCATGCAGCCTTGTATAGAAATCCGGCATGCGGAGAATGCCGACAGCGCCACCCACAAGGAAGAGGCAGCCCGCCAGAAGAAGAAGGGCGATGAGGGTGTTGACAAAGAGCATGATCCTTATCCTTTATCCGGGTTATGGGAGGGGGGTGCTGCATCTTCGTGCAGTCCCCGTCGTTTCTGGAAATAGCGGGATGCGGCCAGTACGGCAATGAAGTTGAGCATGGCATAGGCCAGGGCAATATCCACCAGCATGTCTACTCGCTGATACATAACGCCTATGATAATGAGCAGGGGAGTTGTTTTGGACCCGATGGCATTGACACCAATAATATGATCCAGACTGGAAGGTCCCCGTGCGGCGCGGTACAGTCCCGCCGCCATGGCCATGGCAATGCAGATGGCGGCAGCGTTAAAAAGCGTATTTATGAACATGATTTATTCTCCAAAGATCCGGGCAATCCGGTTTTCCATTTCACCCGGCAGCGATGCGCTGGACTCCTGATCCAGGGCATGTACCGTGAATTTGCCTAAAGGGGATATGGAAATGGTGATGGTGCCGGGTGTCAGGGTTATGGAATTGCCAAAGGTAACTTGTCCTGTTTCATTTTGTATCCGTGATTGAAAACGAAGAATGTGCGGGTTGATGCGTTCTTTGAGGCGTGGGTGAAAAACCAGCCGGAGTACGTGAATGCTGGAAAGCAGGACTTGCCATAGCAGCCAGAATATGTAGAGAAAAAAGCGGTACCAGAGGCGGGGAGTATGTCCGGTAAGGCCCCGGGGAAAAAGAAGGTCATGGGAAAACCATGAAATGATGGCTGCGGAAAGGGCACCGAGGCCGAGATGGAAAAGATCAAATTTTCCGGAAAGCATTATCCATGTCAGCATAAGGACCAGCCAGGTGAGAAGCAGTGCCGGACCCTTTCTGCTCCTGTGGGGGGTATCTGTCGGGATCACTCTGTCCCTCCTTGTGGTGATGCGCAGTGATGAATTTTGGGTTGAAATGAAACAGTTCTAAACGTTTTTTGGTAAAGCCCCTGTATTTGATGTGTGGGGGAAAACTCAATGGAAAAAATTAGCCCAAGGATTTCCGGAATTCAACCTTTTTCGAAGACCCTGTGCAAAATCTTTTTATATGCCCTGTGGGCGAACGGTTCTCCTTGTTCCTTTTTCCGGAAACGGGGAAAAATGGCTTTGTTCAAAAATGTATCGTATTGTTTTTTTCTGCCCATGAAAGAGGTTTTTTTCCTTACACGTGAACATGTTTCCGGTATTGACCCCTTTTCTGTGAAGGAGTATAGCCTGATGATATCTCTTATTGGTAAGGTCCATGGGGATCTTTCATGCTTTTTCCATACTCTGAGGAGGAATGATGAGAAAAATTGGTTTAACCATTACATGCATGCTGGCCTTGATTTGTTGTGCGGCGGCACCGGTTGTAGCAAAGGAAATCCGTTTAGCCTTTGACTCCGATCCCGTTTCCCTGGATCCTCATATGCAGCTTTCCGGCGGGATGCTGATGTATTCCCACCAGGTATTTGATCCTCTGGTTCGCTGGACCCAGGAGATGGATTTTGAACCCCGCCTTGCCGAAAGCTGGGAGCGCATTGATGAACTGACCATGCGTTTTCATCTGCGGAAAGGTGTAACCTTTCATTCGGGTAATCCTTTTACGGCAAAAGATGTGGCATGGACCCTGAACCGACTCAAGGTAAGCCAGGATTTCCGGGGGCTTTTTGAGGCTTTTGCCGAAGCCCGTCCGGTGGATGACCATACGGTGGACATTATCACCCACCGTCCCTATGGTCTGGTGTTAAGCCTTGCCACCTATATTTTTCCCATGGACAGTGTCTTTTACAGCGGTACGGACGAGCAGGGGCAGCCCAAAGATATGATAGCGAAAACCGGCCCCAGTTTTGCCAACGCCAATGCGTCAGGGACAGGACCGTTCCGGGTCACGGCCCGTCAGCATGGAGTGCGTACGGTTTTTGACCGCTTTGGGGATTACTGGGATAAAAAATCTCCGGGTAACGTAACCCGCATGGTGCTGACTCCCATCCGCAATGATGCCACCCGCGTGGCGGCTCTCCTTTCCGGTGATGTGGATTTTATCGTGCCCGTTCCTCCTCAGGATCAGGATCGCATTGAGCGGCACAGAGATGTCAAGCTTGTCACCATGTCCGGCACCCGCATTATCACCTTGCAGATGAATCAGAAACGGCGTCCTGAATTCCAGGATGTGCGGGTTCGTCAGGCCATTGTGCACGCGGTTAATAATCAGGGCATTGTGGACCGTATCATGCGTGGACGGGCAACGGTGGCTGCCCAGCAGAGCCCGAAGGGTTATTCGGGATACAATGAATCACTTGTTCCGAGGTATGACCTTGAAAAAGCCCGCCAGCTCATGAAGGAAGCCGGTTATGAAAAGGGCTTTGAGGTTACCATGGTTGCCCCTAATGATCGGTATGTGAACGACGCCCGCATTGCGGAAGCCGTGGTTCCCATGCTGGCCCGCATCAATATCCGGGTGAATCTCCAAACCATGCCCAAAGCTCAGTACTGGGATGAGTTTGACGCCCAGGTGGCAGACATTCAACTTATCGGCTGGCATTCTGATACGGAAGATTCCGGAAACTTTACGGAATATCTTGCCATGTGTCCCAGCACAGAAACTGGTTACGGCCAGTATAACTCCGGCAATTACTGCAATCCCAGGGTGGATGAGCTTGCTCTGGCCTGCCAGACGGAGACGGACATGGAAAAACGAAATGCCATGCTGCGGGAAATTGAACGGATTCTTTATGAAGATGCCGCTTTTGTTCCCCTTCACTGGCAGGATCTATCCTGGGCTGCCAGGAATAATCTTGAAATTGAAACAATCGTAAACGTACAGGATTTCCCTTATTTCGGTGATCTTGTGGTTCACTGAAAAGGTTGTTGAATTTAAAAAACTCCGGTGGTGCAGGGCTGGGTAGAAATCGTGCTCAGATGGCTGTTCACCGGAGTTTTTTTATGGATTTCTGAATGCTTTTCCGGGCTGGCTCTGCTGATTTGGCCGGTCTGCGGAGAAAGGACAGCGGGGAAAAAAGGGTTTGCTGATGGCCGGGAAACCGTAATAAGGCGGCGGTTTAACCCATGTCTGTTACAGGAACCCTTTGGTGTACATACGATATCCTCTTTTTTTTGTGCTGGTGTTTATGGTATGCTTTTTTGTTTTTCGTCCGGGGATGCCCGGACGGTATTTATGAACCCGTAGCCTGCAGGTTTGTTGCCATGTTTGCATTTATTGTGCGCCGGGTTACTCAGGCGGTTTTTGTGATGCTGGTGATCAGTTTTCTGGGATTTTCCATACGGCATCAGATTGGTGATCCTGTTCGGGATCTGGTTGGCGTGAGTGTCTCTGTGGCGGAAAGAGAAGCGCTGAGGGATGAACTGGGCCTCAATGACGCGTTTCATGTGCAGTATTTTCGTTTTTTAAAAGGGGTTTTGCGCGGGGATCTGGGCCAGTCCTTTTTTTTCAAGAAGCCTGCTCTGGACGTGATTCTGGCGAAAATGCCCGCAACGCTGGAGCTGGTTTTCTGTGCAGGGGTCATCATCATTGCCCTTTCCATTCCTCTGGGAATGTATGCCGCCATAAGGCCGAAAAGTTTTTTTTCAAGAATTCTTATGGGAGGCAGCATTGTCGGGGTTTCCATTCCTGTGTTTCTGACGGCCATCCTTCTCATTTATCTCTTTTCGGTAATCCTTGGATGGTTGCCTTCCTATGGCAGGGGCGAGCTGGTTATGGTGGGCCGATGGCAGACGGGTATGCTGACGGTGGATGGCTGGCTGCATCTGATTCTCCCTTCCATAGCCCTTTCTTCCATTATGCTGCCCCTTTTTATCCGTTTGATCCGTTCGGAAATGATGGAGGTTCTGGAAACGGAATACATTAAATTTGCCCATGCCAAGGGGCTTTCTCCCCTGCGTGTCTGGCTGGTTCATGGGTTCCGGAACACGCTCTTGCCTGTCATTACTGTGGGAGGCGTGCAGATCGGCACCATGATCGCTTTTACTATTTTAACGGAAACGGTTTTTCA
Source organism: Desulfobotulus pelophilus (assembly GCF_026155325.1). Taxonomy (NCBI): domain Bacteria; kingdom Pseudomonadati; phylum Thermodesulfobacteriota; class Desulfobacteria; order Desulfobacterales; family Desulfobacteraceae; genus Desulfobotulus; species Desulfobotulus pelophilus. The sequence continues at coordinate 49,260 of NZ_JAPFPW010000015.1, forward strand.
GTGGCATGGTATGGGCTTTATGTTTCTAGAGGCGGTGCAGCGTGCGGATACCTCTCTTCTGGTGGCCTATCTGATGGTGGTGGGCTTTCTCTTTGTGGTGGTGAACACCCTGGTGGATATTCTCTACGGCATTGTCAACCCCAAGGTCCGTATTCAGGCAGGCAATAAATGAAACGCTGGCAAGAGTTTAAACAATCCTATTTTCTGTATAGTTTTAAAAAAGACCGTGTGGCCGTAACCAGTTTTGTGATTTTTATCCTGCTGCTTATTATGGCCTTTTCTGCGCCCTGGACGGCACCCCATAACCCTTATGATACGTCCACCATTGATATCATGGATTCCAACCTGCCTCCCTCATGGATGGAAGAAGGGGAGACTCGTTTTCTTCTGGGAACGGATATTCAGGGCAGAGATCTCCTGTCTACCATGATGTACGGGATGAGGGTGTCCATTCTGATCGGCCTTGGGGCCGTTCTGCTTCAGGCCGTGCTGGGCATTTTTATCGGTCTGGTGGCGGGATATGTGGGCGGAAGGGTGGATGCCTTTCTCATGCGTCTTGCGGATGTGCAGTTATCCTTCTCAACCCTGATGGTGGCTATTTTCATCTCCGCCATTTTCCAAACGGCCTTTGGGGCGGGGCGCTATGAACAGATGGCCGTACCCATTCTTATTCTGGTCATAGGCCTGGCGGAGTGGCCCCAGTATGCCCGAACCGTCCGTGCATCCGTACTGGGAGAAAAGGGAAAGGAGTATGTGGAAGCAGCCCGGGTGATAGGTCTGCCTTCCCGACGCATCATGTTCCGTCATATTCTGCCCAATACCCTGTCGCCCGTACTGGTTATATCCACCGTGCAGGTGGCCAATGCGGTCATGAGTGAGGCGGCCCTTTCTTTTCTGGGACTGGGGATGCCCGTGACCCGTCCTTCCCTGGGTTCTCTGATTAATTCCGGTTTTGAGTATATTTTTTCCGGGTCCTGGTGGATAACCCTTTTTCCCGGGTTTCTGCTGGTTTTGCTTGTGCTGGTCATCAACCTGCTGGGCGACTGGTTGAGGGATGTGTTGAATCCAAAGCTTTACAAGGGATAATTGATGAGCCATCTGCTTGAAATAAACGATCTGGAGGTCCGGTTTGCCTTGCGCTCCGGCGATCTTACAGCCATTAACCGTATTGGTTTTACCCTTGAAAAAGGTGAGCGTATGGGGCTTGTTGGCGAGTCCGGTGCGGGTAAGTCCGTAACGGGTTTTTCCATCTTAAACCTCATCAGCAAGCCCGGTTATATTGCCGGTGGGCGGATTCTTTTCAGGGGCAGAGACCTTGCGGTTTTAACAACGGAAGAAATGCGGTCCGTTCGTGGCAACCGTATCAGCATGATTTTTCAGGATCCCATGATGACTCTGAATCCTGTTATGACCATCGGTGATCAGATGACAGAAGGTCTTATGGCCCACAGAAAGATATCCAGAAGTTCTGCTGAGGATCTGGCTGTGGAAAAATTGAAGGCGGTTCATATTCCTTCTCCGGAAACCCGGCTGCGTCAGTATCCCCATGAGTTTTCCGGTGGAATGCGCCAGCGCATTGTGATTGCCATAGCCCTCCTGACGGATCCGGATCTTATTATTGCAGATGAGCCCACAACGGCTCTGGACGTGACCATTCAGGCCGAAATTATGGACCTTCTGCTGGATCTGTGTACCCAGAAGGAGATGGCCATGATTCTGATCACCCATGATCTTGGGGTTGTCAGCCAGGTGACGGAGAAGATTGGTGTCATGTATGCCGGGAGAATTGTGGAAATGGGCTCCACGGATAATATTGTTTCCAATCCTCAGCATCCTTATACCAAAGGTCTGATCCGGGCTCTTCCCGGAAGCCGCGAGCCGGGAAGCATGCTGTATCAGATTCCCGGAAGCATGCCCAGCCTTTCAGCCATTCCAGAGGGGTGTGCCTTTCACCCCCGTTGCGATTTGGCCCGTGATGTCTGCAGGGCAGAAGTCCCTCCGCTCATGCAGCGCGGGTTGTTTCAGAGGCTGGTGGCCTGTCATCTTGTGGGGGCGGTTTAGATAGGGATGGGGGGTATCCGTGACCTTGTCCGTGCCCCTGTCCTGTTTTTGGTGAGACTGTTCAATATGCTGGCAGCTTCTGCCACATGAAAAGGGGAAAAACATGCTGGCAAACTCGTCCCTTGTGACCCTGAACAAGGTGGTCAAGCATTTTGATATATCTGGCGGATTTCTGGAACAGCTACGCTTCAAAGGCCTGCGTCCCCGTCTGCAGCAGACAAAGGTTCATGCCATCAACGATGTGAGTCTGACCATTGAAAAGGGTGAGATTGTAAGTGTGGTGGGTGAGTCCGGCTGCGGTAAATCCACTTTGGCCCGCACGGTGATGGGCCTTTATAAGCCGGACTCAGGTGCCATTTATTATGAAAATACACGAATCGATTCGCTGGACAATGCTCAGATGCTGGGATTCCGTCGGAAAATGCAGATGATTTTTCAGGATCCCTATGCGTCCCTGAATCCGCGTATGACCGTATGCCAGACGCTGGAAGAGCCTTTGCGTTTTCATAACCCGTCCATTTCACAGGGCGAGGTAAAAGACCGGGTTGCGGAAGTGATGGGGCAGGTCGGGGTGGATCCCGGATGGGGAGAGCGCTATCCCCATGAATTTTCCGGGGGACAGCGTCAACGGGTGTCCATTGCCAGAGCCCTTGTTGTGGATCCGGAATTTATTGTTGCAGATGAGCCCATTTCTGCTCTGGATGTGTCCATTCAGGCCCAGATTCTGAATCTTCTTATGGAAGCCAGAGATCGGAGAGGGCTGACTTATATGATGATCACCCACGATCTTTCCGTGGTGGCCCATGTGTCCACCCGTGTGGCTGTGATGTATCTGGGAACCCTTTGCGAGGTGGCAGCGGCGGCCAATCTTTTTGAAACAGCCCGTCACCCCTACACTCGGGCACTGCTTTCGGCCATTCCAAAGCTGGGTCAGAAAAAACCGGCTCATGTCAAGCTGAAAGGTGAGGTTCCAACCCCCATCAATCTGCCTTCGGGTTGTGTTTTTCACGGGCGTTGTCTGTATGCCAATGAGCGCTGTCGCAGGGAGATACCCCAGCTCCTGGCCCTGCCATCGGGAGTGCAGGTAGCCTGCCATGGTGTGGAAGAGGGGCGGATTCTGGACTGAGACAGTTGGAGGCTTTTTTAGCTCTCCTCGTTTCAGCAGAGAAGGAAAGCCGATGCGGAGCTCTATTCCCTGTCAGGCTTATGCTGTTTTTCCTGTGAATGGTTTATGGTTCCCGGAGGAGAGTATTTAACCCGGAGACGCAGGATGCGGTTGCCATCCATGGTCAGTACGGTAATCAGGTAAGATGCCACCACAAAGGTTTGGCCTTCGGTGGGTATGCGACCGATATGATGGAGAAGAAAACCGGAAAAGGTGTCGTAGTCCGGTGATTCAGGCAGAGCTTCCGGCAGCATGCGATTGGCATCCTCCACCGGAATTTTTCCTAAGAGAATCCATTCGTGTTGGGTCACTTCCTTGATAAGAGTTTCATCTTTGTCCGATTCATCGGAAATTTCCCCCACAATTTCTTCCAGAACATCCTCCAGTGTCACAAGGCCACAGACGCCGCCATATTCATCTATCACAATGGCCATATGCTGCTTTCTGGTCTTGAACTGAGCCAGAAGGGTATCAATTTTTTTAGATTCCGGGATAAAGTAGGGTTTTCGCATGATTTCCCGAAAGTCGGGAAGACGCCCCCGGGTGGTTTGAAACCGGAATATATCCCCCACATGCATCACTCCCATCACTTCGTCAAGATTGCCCTGAATGAGGGGGATGCGGGAAAAACCCGATGCCATAATGGCAGGCAGGTCCGGTTTTTCTTCAAGGTCCACAACAAACATATCCCGCCTGGGAGTCATGATGTCGTAGGCCGGAATGTCATCAAACTCAAAGATATTCCGGATCAGTTCCTTTTCTTCTTCCTTAATTTCTCCTTCTTCTTCGCCAACCTCCACAATGGAAATCAGTTCTTCTTCGGTGATGGCAGGAAGTCGCTGCAGGCGTCCTGTGAGTAGCGGAACAAAATCAAGCAGGAGAATAAGCGGATAACAAAGCATGGAAAACCATGATATGGGAAAAATAACCATACGGGCAATGAGCAGATTATTCTGGGTGGCCAGTGACTTGGGAATGATTTCCCCGAAAATGAGGAGCAGTAGCGTCATTACCCCCGTAACAATACCAATGGCATTGCTTTCAAACTGCTGAATGGCCAGAGCCGTTGCAATGGCTGAGGCACCTACATTCACAAGGTTATTCCCGATGAGAATGGTGGCCAGCAGGCGGTGGGGCTTGCTTTTCATTTTCAGGATCAGTTTGTCCGCCCTTCCTCCCTCTTTGGCCATATGATACACCCGCGCGCGGGAAAGGGAGAACAGGGCCGTTTCAGAGCTGGAAAAAAAGCCAGAAAGCAGTAGGAAAAGAACCAGAAGAGTCAGATGGAAAGCCATGGATCGGATTCCGTTGTCTGAGGCGGAATCACAGCCTCCTTTCGGGTCAGGTGTAAGAATTCTAAAAAAAAATACACATTAAACGGATTCAGCGGAGAAGCCGCTTAGGATGACATTGCCAGCTGTGTTTCCATAAGGGGACAAACGATTTAATCCCAAGGCTGTCGCCTGAATAAACTGTACGGTTCCTTTGGCTGCGTGCAGGAACCGTATCATTGTATTTTCCGGCTTGATAGGGCGGAAAATACAATGATACTGTGGTTTGAAATAATAAATCGTCAGCATGGATACTGCAAGGGCTGTTCCTGTTTTAAAAAAAGATACGCTTGTGATTGGTAGAAAATATGGGAAAAGAGGGTGGGACAGGATTGATAATGAAAAAGGTTTTTTCATGGATATGGTGGTTTGGGATTTTTCCGGCAGGTCTTTTGCCCTGTGCGGCTTTCTCCTCATCACCCCAGACCGTATCCGCCTATTTTGAAAACGATACCTTTTATGGGACGGACCGGGATTATACCAACGGCATTCGCTTCACCTATACGGCCGCCCATGTTCCGTTTGCATCCGGCGCCACCACGGAGAAGGTCCATCGTTTGATTGACCGTATTCCTGTCATTGGACATGGGGATTCGCAGAGACTGTTTGCCCTAAGTCTGGGACAGAATATTTATACGGCAGATGATACCTACAGTCGGGAATATCTCCCTGATGAAAGGCCCTATGCCGGGCTTAGCTATCTGGGCTTTGCCCTGCTGAAGAGAAAGGACTGTCACCTCAGTACTTGGGAGCTGGGCCTTGGCCTTGTGGGAAAAGACTCCTATGCAGAAGATACCCAGCGGGTTATTCACGACTGGGGGGGCTGGAGTCAGCCCAGTGGATGGGAACATCAGCTGAGAAATGAGCCGGTTCTTCAGATTTTTTATACGTCACACTGGCGTTTTGCATCACCTCAGACAAGGCAGGGTCTGGGTATGGATGTGCTGCCAAGGGCAGGCTGGGGGATTGGGAACGGCTTTACCTCCCTTGGTGGTGGCATGGAGGTCCGTGCGGGGTGGAATCTTCCCAGAGACTTCGGCAACGGTCATATCCGGCCAGCAACGGAAACCCACCTTCCCTTGTCTTCCGAAGACCCTCGCTTCAATCCCCCTTTCCGGCGTGTAGGGGTTCATCTCTATGGCGGAGCATCGGGATCCTGGGTGGCCCGGAATATTCTTTTGGATGGCAATACGTTCCGGAGCAGTGCCAGTGTGGATAAAGAGATGTGGGTGGGGAATTATTCCTATGGGATCGGAGTGATTCTGTATCGGTTTAAAATCGTTTATGGCCGTGTCCACAGCAGCAGAGAGTATAAGACCCAGAAGGAGGGGCAGAGCTACGGAACCGTTCATGTGTCCTATACCTGGTAGGTCTTTCAAAAAGCCGTCATAAAATATCGGGTTTGTGCACATGAACCTTGTTTTGTGCACTGCAATGAGTTACAAGAAAAAGGTGGTTATGGGAAAGAACTTCTGATGACTCTGATATAGTGGTGATACCATGTTTTCTACCAGTGTGGATGTAAACAAAAACCGGCTGTACATTACCATCGGTTTTCTTCAGTCCCATGAAGAAATTCATGCCCTGCTTGCCGAGGTAGAGGCTGTTTTGCCCCGTCTTTCTCCGGGTTTTTCCTGTGTAACGGATCTGCGGGAGTACCGGCGCCTGGGTGATTCCGGAGAGGAGCTGATTTTTCAGGTACAAAAATGCCTTAAGGATGCAGGCATTTCCAGAGCTGTGCGGGTTGAGAGACGGCAGGCTCTTCCGGAGCATATTCAGTTTGAAACGGGCAGTCTTGAGATTGGTTACCCTGCCCATCTGGTACGGACCCGGGAAGAGGCAGATAATTTTCTGGACCATCTCGGGTCCGCTGCCCAAAGATGAGGTATCGGTTTCATCGTCTGATATAAAAAAGACCCTGTTGTCTGCGTAAAACGAGGATTTTACGCAGACAACAGGGTCTTTTTTATGCCGGTAGTCATCGTCCATGGAAAAAAGCAGCCTCAGGAATCATGGAGCTTTCCCGTCAGAAGCTGCATGTCAATGCCGCCATGCTGGAAGTGTCGGCAGGTATAGTTGCCGAATTCCTGCGGTCGGCCTTCTTCTTTGGGAATGAGCAGGCCCATGCGCCAGCCTTTCCAGTGTGAAAGAAGATGGGAAACAATTTTCTGCCTCAGTCGGGTAGCTTCTGCACGGGTATGGATGCGGATACCATAGGGCGGGTTGAGCAGAACGAGGCCCGGCGGATGACCAGATGGCTGCATGGAGAAAAAATCGGCTTCTGTCGCTTCAACTTCCTGCAGAAAGGAGTGGTTTTGGCAGACTTTACGAAAGCTCTGGATGGCTTTTGCATCCCTGTCACTGGCCAGAATGGAGGCTTTAAAGGGCAGGCAGGTAGGGGGTGTTTCCTGTGGTGGCATGAGGAGAAACACAGGCCAGTTCTCCCAGGCAAAAGTTCTAAAGATGCCGGGAGGAGTGCTGCTTGCCATAAGGGCTGCTTCCATGGAAAAAGTGCCGGATCCGCACATGGGGTCCATCAGCGGTTGGGAAGGGGTGTAGCCTGCAGCCATGAGTATGGCCGCAGCGAGGTTTTCTCTTAGGGTTGCCCGCCCGCCGCTGGTTTTGATGCCCCGCAGGTACAGAAGTGGGCCTGAGCTGTCAATGGAAAGGGTAAACCGGTCTTTATTGCCGCGGATATAAAGGGAGGGAAGGGGTTTCTCCGGTATGGGAGGTACAAGAATCTCAGATGCTGTCTTTTGCGTAAAAACTTCCTGAACTCTCTGGGCAATGGCTTCGCTGTGGTAAAGGCGGCATTTGTGACAGAGGACCCGTACGGAAGGGAGGCATCCTTCCGGGAAAAAAATATTCCATGGTATATCGGAAAGTTTCTTTTTCATGGTGGTGAAATCCGTGGCCGTAAACCGGCCAATACGCATGAGAATTCTTGAGGCTGTCCGCAGCTGGCGATTGGCCGCTGGAACAAAGTGCAAAGGAGCATGGAGAAGAATTCCCCCTTTTTCAACCTGTGCCGGACCGGATTCAGGAAAAAGGGACTGGATTTCCAGCAGGCATTCATTTTCAAATCCCGGGGGACAGATAATGAAGAATTCCTGTTTTTTTTCCATAAGCTGCCTGCGGAGTTGTTTATGAAGTCGGGTTCTGCGCATGATAAGAGTTTTTCCTTGTCTGGGGAAGCTGCAGCAGAATGACGGCAGCAATAACCAGTGCTGCACCGCAAAGCTGCAGTGTATTAAACAATTCGGCGAGAAGAAAAAAGCTGATAATACCGGCAAATACGGGTTCAAGGGTACCTGTGATACTGGCTGGTGCTGCACCGGTTAAGGCAATGCCGTAAAGGAACAGAAAAAAGGGCAGTGCGGTGCCGAAGGTGCTGATGGTAAGGGCGATAGCCCAGGTTGTCGGATCGTTTCCCAGAGCCCTGAATCCGGAAAAAGGCGGCAGCAGGATGTGCCAGAGAACGGCGGCGATGGTCATAGCAAAAAAGACAACGGTTTCAGGGCTTTTTTCCTTCATCCGGGCTTCGCCCGCAAGGGAGTAGATGGCAAAGGTAAGAGCCGCTCCCAATCCGGCAAGAATGCCTGTTATGTTCATTGACTGAAACTCCATGGAAGGAAGATTCAGTACCAGTGAACAGCCGGCAACAGCTGTACAAAGGGCCATAAGGATGCGCAGGGAAAGGGGCTTTTTTTGAAAAACAAGTTGCCAGATGGTTATGAGTACCGGAGCCAGATATTGCAGTAGAATGGCGGCGGCAACCTGGATTCGGCTGATGGCAAGAAGGTAGCTTGCCTGCATGGCGGCCATGCCAAAGATACCGAGGAAAAGATAGTTTGGCAGGCGTTGCAGGGGAATCTGAAGTTTTTCCGGTGCGCGGAAAAAAAGAAAAAGCCCGATGCAGACAGACGCAACCGTAAGGCGTACCTGTACCAGATCAAAGGGAGACAGTCCCCCATTGAAAAGATACTTGGCCAGGGATCCGGAAGATGCCCATAGAAGGGCCGCAAGGATAACCGCGGAAAAACCGCGGGCTGATGTGCTGCTTGGGTTTGGCATTGCTCTCCCTTTTTGATGAAGCATGCTGTGGAGTCCCCATGGAGAGGACATCCTTTTTCTGTCTTTGATCATAAACGAAGACAGATGAACATGGATTTTTTTGTTTTTGAATCTTTTGTAAATTCTTGTTATCAGAGCCGGGAGTTATGAACCTGACTGGCATGATGAGACCGCGGATGTTCATGGCCTTCCTGCTTGTATGCTGTTTTGCTGCCCTGAGCATGGGAATCCTTTCTGTAATCCTTTACAACAGGTTTTTGTGTGTGAATGCTTCTTTTTTATTGAGAGAATGGAAAACGCTGAGCCGTTTTATGCCGGGATTTCTGGTTGTTATGGCTTCCGCATTGGTAGCATGGGCCATATTGGCTCTGCCCCCGGACGATCCGGACAGTATGCACTGGGGGCCTGTCCTGATGGGCCTGTTTGGCGGGATAGCCTTTTTTCTTTACGGCATGGAAATGATGAGTGAGGGCATGAAACGGATGGCAGGCTCACGGATGCGGGAGGGGCTGGCCCGTTTGACCAGAAGCCGGCTGCGCGCTCTGGGAGTAGGGGCCTTTGTCACCATGATGGTGCAGTCGTCCAGTGCCACCAGTGTGATGCTGGTTGGGCTGGTGCAGTCAGAGCTGATGCGTTTTCCCCAGACTCTGGGGGTGATCCTCGGATCCGGTATCGGGTCAACGGTAACGGCCCAGCTGATTGCCTTCAAGGTAACGGACTATGCCCTGATTATGGTGGGGCTGGGCTTTTTGCTCAAGCTTGTGGGAAGAGGAGAAAAATCCAGGGATGCTGGCCGCATACTCCTTGGTTTTGGTATTCTTTTTTACGGCATGAAGCTGATGAGTGATGCCATGATTCCCCTTCGTTCCGATCCTGCCACCATCCATTTCCTTCAAAGTCTTTCGACGCCTCTGCTGGGAATTCTTGCCGGAACGGTTGTGACAGCCCTGATACAGAGCAGCGGTGCCATTGTGGGCATTCTGATTGTTCTTGGTGAACAGGGGCTGGTGGGTCTGGATGCTGCTGTTCCCATTATTCTGGGTGCCAATGTGGGAACCTGTGTCACGGCCATTCTCGCGGGACTGGCCGGAGGCAGGGAGGCCAAACGGGTGGCCGCTGCCCATGCGGTATTTAAAATAGCCGGAGTACTGGTATGTTTGCCCTTTCTTGCCCTGCTCTCCGATCTGGTAGTCATGGCGGGGGGGGGGATGGCCCGTCAGGTGGCCAATATCCATACCTTTTTCAATATAGGACTGGCCCTGGCCTTCCTGCCTTTCACGGGTTTTTTTGCATGGCTCCTGCTGATTCTTGTGCCGGATAAAAAAGAAAAGGACCCTTTACCTGTTTTTACGAGTCCTCTGGACAATGCAAAGATTGTTTCGCCGGATGTGGCGGTTGATATGGCCAGGCATGAAATAGCCAGAATGGCAGGGCTTCTCGAAATCATGGTCAGGGATGCGGGAATTCTGTTTGTTGCCCGAAAGCCCCGCCAGGACGAACAATATCCCCGTTTGACCTTGTTGGAGGGGCTGGCTTTTCGGGAAAGGGAGCTGGACTATCTGGATAAGGTGACCGGTGAATTTTTGTTTCGTATAGGAAGGGAGGCCATTACCGGAACCCAGACCCAGACCCTTTATGCCATGATTTCCATTACACGGGATTTGGAGAGCATCGGCGATCTTCTGGAAAGGAATGTGGCTCCCCTGCTCGAAAAAAAACGGGCTCTGGTGAACAGTTTCTCAGACGAGGGACGCGAGGAGCTTTCCATTTACCATACGAAAGTGCTCAAGCAGCTGCGCCTTCTCCGCGAAGCGCTTACGGAAAAGGATCTGCATAAGGCGGCGGAGATTATGGGGAGGGAGCGTAAATATCTGGATCTGGAGCTGCAGTACAGAATCCGTCATCTTAACCGGATCATGTGTCAGAGGATGGAATCTGTGGAAACCCATGAAGTGCACATGGAGCTTATGAACCTGATGACACAGGTTATTGTGTATACATCGAATATCGCTAAAACTTATCTTTCGGTGCTGGTGGAACGGCACTAGGTGACCCGGGCCTGCGATTGTGAGAGCTCAGGGCCGTCTGGTATGGATGATTGCTAAGGGTTCTCCTCAGCCTGATCCTGGCGGGGGTATCAGACTGTTGTCGGACCTCGCACTTCCGTCCCCGCCTCCACGGAAGAGATTTTGAGCCATAGAAAAGCCTGTTTTCTTTGTCGGACGTATCGCCTGAGGAGCAGGCTTTCTGTTTTTTTAGGTTTGTTGTCAAAAACAGGGTGTGATAGAAGAAGCAGGTGAGTTTTCTGAAACTGATATTATGCAAGGAGGTGCCATGCGCGGAGTGAATAAGGTCATATTGATCGGTAATCTGGGGGCTGACCCGGAAATACGGTATTTCCAGGATGGCACAGCTGTCTGTAATTTTAATATGGCCACATCGGAAAACTGGACAGATCGTCAGACTGGGGAAAAAAAAGAAAAAACGGAATGGCACAGGGTTGTGACCTTCCGCAGATTGGCGGAGATATGCGGTCAGTACCTGCGCAAGGGATCTAAGGTATATATTGAAGGGAAGCTGCAGACGCGCAGCTATGAAAAGGATGGTCAGACACGCTACATAACGGAAGTCGTTGCCGCCGAACTTCAGATGCTGGATTCAGCCCGGAGTGGTCAGGCACCTGCTGCCGGTGGTGGCCTGGGAGCTGCCCCTGTATCCGGTGGCTATGGCGGGCCCCAGGGAGGGGAGTATGGAGCTCCGGCCCGGAGTGCTGGTTATCCCAATCCATCGCAACCCGGTAACGACTACGGAAACGCTGGTCCCTTTGCGTCTGGGCCTCCGGATGATGACATCCCGTTTTAAAAATTCGCATCATAAACAACGTTTATGGTAAATTGTGTCTTGATTTTTTCTCATGAGAGGGTATGACAGAAGCACACAAAGTTTTTTTCCGGGATCTTTTTACGCGGGGGCGTGCAGAAGATTTCGAGGCCGACAAGACGCCTGTAGCATATACAGGCAAAGGTTCAGGGGTGAAAGGTATGCCGAGTGAAGTCATGGCGGATAAGGCGAAAAATCGTCTGTATATCCGCTACGGGGAAATGACCATCGAGCAGTATCTGCAATTTGCAGGAAAAATTGTGGGGGAAGCAGAAAAGTTGGCAAGAGGATTCACGATCCTTTCGGATTTGCGGGAATTTTCTTTTCCCAGAGGTGAGAATCCCATTCAGGCCAATATCCGTGAAATCACGGAAATCCAGCAGGAATTGAAAAAGTTGGGTGCCAGTGAGATTATCCGGGTCGTAGACCCTCAGGTCTGGCTGTTCATAGCCATGGCGGAAGCGGAAAAATCCGCTGGATATGAGGCCTTTATTTTTGATGATTACCATGAAGCGGATCAGGCCCTGGATGACATTGCCGAAGAAATGAATGGCGGGGGGGAGAAAACGGAAGCGCTCTGATACTTCTTGCGGGAAGTGCAGAGCGTTTTTTTGTGCGTTATGGATATGCTGCGTTCGTGAATCACGAATCACTCAGTGATTTGTATACCTACTACCTGTGGTGTTATTTCTCGGTATTTTTTCAGGATTGAAGCGTAAAAGTTTTTGATTTTTTATGAAATTGTTTCTTTGTTGCCTGGGTGTGGTACGGGGTGAAATTCCTTGACACACAAACAAAGTTTTTGATATGGCAATGAGTACAATTCAGGCAGTCGAATTTTGTTGGGTTTGCTTGTCAATTATTATATTCAGGAGGTAATCATGAGTAGAAAAATCAGAAAGGCCGCTGTTATCGGTTCCGGTATCATGGGTGGCGGTATCGCCGCTCTGCTGGCCGCAGCAGGAGCCGATGTTTACCTGTACGACATCGTTCCCTTTGACCTGAAGGACGAAGAAAAAAATGATCCTGCGGCGAGAAACCGCATTGTTGAAGCCGGTATGAAAGGTGCTCTCAACGCAAGACCTGCCCTTTTCTATACCAAAAAAGATGCTGCCCGCATCAAAACCTGCAACCTGACAGACGATTTCGACAAGCTCGGTGAGTGCGACTGGATCTGTGAAGTTGTTGTGGAAAATCTGAAGATCAAGCAGGATCTTTTTGCGCGTGTTGAAAAGGTGATGAAGCCCGGTGCCATTATCTCCTCCAACACCTCGGGTATTCCCCTTGCTAAAATTTCCGAAGGCCGTTCCGATGCATTCAAAAAGAACTTCCTTGGAACTCATTTCTTCAACCCCGTACGTTACATGCATCTCCTTGAGCTGATCCCCGGCGCCGAAACCAGCCAGGAAGTTCTTGACTTCATGGCTAATTTCGGTGAAGTGAGCTTGGGTAAAGGGATTGTATGGGCTAAAGATACCCCCAACTTTATCGGTAACCGTATCGGTATCCAGGGTATTGGCGTTGTTATGCAGAAGGTTGTTGAAGACGGCATCACCATTGCCGAAGCCGATGCGCTTTTCGGGTCGGCCATGGGACGTCCCAGAACCGCCATCTTCGGTACCGCCGACCTTGTCGGTATGGACACCATGGTGCATGTTGCGGATAACTCCTATAGCCTCTGCCCTGATGATGAAATGCGCGATACCGTTGCCGTTCCCCAATATGTTAAAGACATGGTGGCTTCCGGCAAACTCGGTGACAAAACCAAGCAGGGTTTCTATAAAAAAGGCAAAACCCCTGAAGGTAAGCGCTTCAAGCAGCAGATTGATCCCAAGACCGGTGAGTATACTGACATTGAAAAGCCTGACTTTCCCTGTCTTGCCGCTGCCAAAGCCAAAGATACCCTGGCTGAAAAAATCGCCACTGTTGTATGGGGCGAAGACAAAGGTGCTCAGTTTGTATGGAAGTGTACCGCTTCCCAGCTGACCTACTGCGCCAATCGCATTCCCGAAATTGCCGACAGCCTTGTTGAAATCGACAATGCCATGAAGTGGGGCTATGGCTGGGAAGTGGGTCCCTTTGAAGCATGGGATGCCATTGGAGTTCGCAAATCCGTAGAACGTATGGAAAAAGAAGGTCTGCTTGTATCCGCCAAAGTGAAGGACATGCTGGCCAAAGGCAATGAAACCTTCTACAAAATGGATTCCGGCAAGCTCTTCTACTATGACTTCGCTTCTGCCACCTATAAAGAAGTTCCTGCCAATGAAGCCGCCATCAGTCTGGCAGCCATCAAGGCAGACAATAAAGTTGTGAAAACCTGCCCCTCTGCCAGCCTGATCGACATCGGCGATGGCGTATTCTGCATTGAATTCCATACCAAGATGAATGCCCTGAACAAGGAAATCATCGAATTCATGGGTACGTCCATGGATTATGTGGATGAGAATGGTGTGGGTGTGGTTATCGGTAACCAGGCCGGTGGTATGCCCGGTGCATTCTCCGCAGGTGCCGACCTTTCCTTTGTTTCCAAGCTGGCCCACGACAAAGCCTACAGCGAGATCGAAAGTTTCCTCGCCATGGCCCATGCCGGTCTTCAGCGTGCCACCTACTCCAAGTTCCCCGTGGTTGCCGCTCCTTACGGTATGACCCTGGGTGGTGGCTGCGAAACCTGCCTCAGTGCGGATAAAATTGTTGCCCATGCCGACCTGTTCATGGGTCTGGTGGAAATCGGTGTTGGTCTGCTTCCCGCCGGTGGTGGCTGCCTCAATCTGTACAAGAAAATGATCGATTCCCTTCCCGGCGGTACGGCCAAAGAAGTGGATCTGACCAAATTCTTCATCAGCTCCTTCATGGCCATTGCCATGGCCAAGGTGTCCATGAGTGCGGAAGGTGCCGTTGCCAACGGTCATATGCATCCCTGGAAAGACCGCATTGTTCTGAACCGCGATCTTCTCATTGGTGAAGCCAAAAAAGAAGTTCTCACCATGGTTTCTTCCGGATACAGAGCGCCTCAGCAGAAAAAAGTCCGTGTTGTGGGTGTGGAAGGTCAGGGCATGGTTACGGCTGAGCTGTACAACATGCAAAGTGGTGGTTTCCTCAGTGAATACGATGCCTTCCTTGCCAAGCGCATTGCCTTTGTTATCTCCGGCGGTAATGTAAAAACCGGTATGGAAGTCAGCGAAGACAGCATTCTCAAGCTGGAGAGAGAAGCTTTTGTTGATTTCTGCAAGGAAGAAAAAACCGTTGCCCGTATCGATCATATGTTGAAAACCGGCAAGCCCCTTCGCAACTAAAAAAACTGAACGGAAATCCAGTCTTTTTGCCCTTTTGAAATGGGGATTTTCGTTCAGCTGCACAGGCTGTGGGCTTTTTACTGATAACCGGTGATTATATTTGTTACGTTTTCTTCTTGAAGGAGGAATACAATGAGAGATGCATATATCGTTTCGTCCGTGCGGACTCCTGGCTGTAAGAACCGTCGGGGTGCTTTCCGCGAAACCCGTCCTGAGAATCTGCTTTCCCATATTATGAAGTCCTGTGTGGAAAAAGCAGGTGTTGATCCCAAGGAAATTGATGACTGCATGATCGGCTGCTCCTTCCCCGAAGGTGAGCAGGGTATCAATATTGGTCGTATTGCCGCCCGTATGGCCGGTTTCCCCAACGAAGTTTCCGGAGCCACGGTTAACCGGTTCTGCTCTTCCGGTCTGGAAGCCATTGCTCTGGCCTCCCTGCGTGTTGGTGCGGGCTGGTCCGAAATGACCATGGGTGGTGGTATCGAGTCCATGACCTATGTTCCCATGGGTGGCAACTGCCCCCGCCCTCATCCTGATTTTGCCAAGACCAACCCGGAAGCCTATATCTCCATGGGTGTAACCGCAGAGAACGTGGCTGAGTGGTATAAGGTTAGCCGTCAGGAAATGGATGAGTTTGCAGCCCAGACCCATGCCAAAGCGGCTGCGGCTCAGAAAGCAGGTTATTTTACGGAAATTGTTCCCACGCCTGCTACCTACTATGTGCCCCAGGCTGACGGAAGCTTTAAAATTGAAACTAAGATGATCACCGACGATGACGGTGTGCGCGAAGGTACCACCGCTGAAGGCATTGCCCGTCTGGGCTCTCCTTTCAAGGCCGGTGGTATTGTTACCGCAGCCAACTCTTCCCAGACCACCGATGGTGCGGCTGCAACGCTGATCGCATCTAAGGAAGCCTGTGACCGTCTCGGCCTGAAGCCCATTGCCAAGATGATCGGTTATGCTGTGGCCGGTTGCAGATCTGAAGAAATGGGTGTTGGTCCCAAATATGCCATTCCCAAGGTTCTGGAGCAGGTGGGTCTGAAACTGGAAGATATTGATCTGTTCGAGATCAACGAAGCCTTCGCTTCTCAGGCTATTTACTGCTGTAAAGAACTGGGCATGTGGGGAACTCCCATGATGGATAAAGTGAACGTATGCGGTGGTGCCATTGCTCTGGGACATCCTCTGGGCTGCACCGGTGCTAAACTGACCGCAACCTTGGTAGCACAGCTGCAGCGTACCGGTGGTAAATACGGTATCGTCTCCATGTGCATTGGTGGTGGCATGGGTGCTGCGGGTGTATTTGAAATGGTATAGTAAGTAAAAGATGGTAAGGGGCGGGAAACCGCCCCCCCTCTGTCAGTTTATAAAGGATACCTTCCATGTGGGGGGTATCCTTTTTGTATGGCTGACCTATGGCTAAAAAGTTCAAAACGCACTCGACAAAACCATCTCATTTTCAATTCCCTTCAAAAGAACCGGGGTTTTTATCTGTGTCGAGTAGGAAATGCACTCATTAGTAAGTTGGGAAAAGCAGGGCAAGTCGTGCGATGCGGTTATGTTTCTGACCGGTCCGGCCATGGTTTTTGATCAGAGAAATTCATGGGAAAAGTGGTGGATGGCAGCATGGTCTACACAGTAAAAGCCGGAACCTTTTTTTGGCATCTTTCACAGTGCTCTTTGATAGCTTACATAGAATGAATTCGTAACGCGTTGAATTCCTTCAGCAAGACAGCTTGTAAGAGTACAGTTTTGTTTGTATGCATGCTGGCGTATCAACGCTTAGGTGGGATTCCGTGTGACAAGGGTTGTTACTGAAAAGTTCATTGCGCACTCAACATGGATAAAAAGGGCGGATTGCTAGGGTCAGACAGGAAGATACGAATAAACAACCCACGCCGTTTTACGGCATTTTGCCATAAAGTAACTTTTGAAGTTACTCAGAAGACGGAAGCGCACTCCGAAAAGCCTTCGCACCTTCCTTGGCAAGAGGGCCTGCCCGGTACACAGACTGAACGAAACTTGCTTTTTAAGGAAGATTTTTTGCCTGCGTGCCGGGGGGGGAGGGCCAAATTTTTTAAAGAGACCCACCGTTTCCCATTTCCATCGGAAGCTCCATAAGAAAGAAGCCAGACTACGGCAGTCGTTTCAGCGCAGCCTCGGCCATGTCCTCATAATCCGTATCCGCACCGGTAATCTGTGCCCGGGTATAGGAACTTCTGGCGGCTTCTGTGCGCTGCATTTTTTCCAGTATTTCTCCTTTAAGGAGCCAGGCGGCAGCGTTTTGCGGCACAAGGTCCGTCAGCCGGTCTGCGGATCGCAGGGCTTCGTCGGTTCTGCCTGTCTGGAGAAAAACCATGGCCTGCCCCCTGAGTGCCGGGGGATGGCGGGGCTCATGGCGTAGGGCACGGGTGTAGTAGCGCAGGGCAATATCATACTCCTTGAGGTTGTAATGCGCCCAGCCAAGATTGGATAAAGCATAGTGGGGTGTTGCGTAGAGAAGGTCTTCGGTCAGGGGCACAAGAACATTAATGGCTTCATGCCATTTACCTGTGGCCATGTAGGCGGACGCAAGGTTGTTCAGGGGCTGGGCGTAGTCTGAACGCAGCTCCGATGCTTTTTTGAAGTAGGGGATAGCTGTTTCCGGCCTTTCCAGAGCGAGGTAGGTAAGCCCGAGATTGTTTTGCAGATAGGGATCAGAGGGGTTCATTTTTTCCGCCTTCAGGAATTCCTGCAGTGCCCTCGAATAGGACCCCTGAAGCAGGTAGGCTTCACCCAAATCTCTTATGGCTCTGGATTCATTGATGCGGGCAGCCTGTTGCCCCGCGCATCCGGTAAGGAAGGCGGAGGCAAGCACACACATGAAAAAAAATAGTTTTCCTGATGTTACTAAGCTATGCATCTGCAGTTCCCTTATGGTCAGATAAATGATGCGTTGGAAAGAATCCCCAGATACTATGCCGGTGTCCTGTTTCAGTACGGAAACATTTGCTGGCAGCCCCCCCCGTCGTACGGAAGGGCCATGGTTGAAAAATGTCTTTTTCCTCAGAGGGCATTCTCCCTCTTTTTATTGAGATAAGGATGCATGAAAGGCTCTTCTTGCCGTATGAGCCGACAGGATTCCCCCGGCCCTGTACGGGTACAGTTTCTGTCGACAAGAGAATAGCACACTGGGTTCGAATGCTGAATCCAGAAATGGCTGTCTAAGCAGAAGCAGACTTTCCAGCAAGCCAGTTCCGGACCGGCAACAGCTTTTACTGATCTCTCAGGGAAAGATGCAAATTATTTGCAATGGCGTCCGCTGTCTGGCAGACAAATTCCCTGAATGCCGTACCTGTGAGCGGCATGCCCGGTGCGGGAACTTCCTTCAGGCCTTCCGGACGTATGAAGACAGGCTTATTCTGCAGGCTTTTTTGGGGTTTTACCTCGTATTCTTCGGGTAAACGGTCTTCAAAATACATTTCCTGAAAACCGGAAAATTTAAGAGCGTGGGCAGTGGAATCAATGATGGCTGTTTCGTCGCTGTGGACAAGGCCTTCTTTTCTGGCTCGGATCAAACCGGCAAGGGTTTCGCCACCATGGGTACAGGCAATATGGCCATTGCGGTTGGCCATGAGCTGGCAATCCATAATTTCCTGTTCGGGAACGGAAACAAAGAAAACTTTCTGACAGTCTGCCTTCTTATTGTACTGGTTGACAAGGGAAATAACCCTTGGCATGGAAACGGGATTTCCGATCATGGCGGCCTGCGCCACGCTGGGCTTGACAGTCATGGGGACAAAGCGTCGTTTTTTGGCGTCCGGTTCACTGTAATACTGGTAAACCGGGTTGGCATGATGGGACTGAACCCCCAGAATTTTTGGCAGCTCAGTGATAATGCCCGCGTCCAGGAATTTTAAAAATCCAGCCATGACAGCGGTGATATTGCCTGCATTGCCGATGGGTACCACCACAACCTTGTTTTTCATGTCAAATTCAAGGTCTTGGGCTATTTCGTATGAGTAAGACTCCTGCCCCAGAATGCGCCAGGCATTTTTCGAGTTTAAAAGAGCCACGTTGTATTTTTCCGACAGTGCTTCCACTACTTTCATGCAGTCATCAAAAACGCCGGGGATTTCAAAAACGGCGGCTCCATTGCCAAGGGGTTGGGAAAGCTGCTGGGGTGTCACCTTACCATGGGGCAGCAGAACGGCCGATTTGACAAGGGGCTGGAGATAGCTGGCATAAAGAGCTGCGGCTGCACTGGTATCTCCGGTGGAGGCGCAGACCGCCAGTACATTGTCTACCTTGCCGCTTGTGACCAGGTAACGGATATAGGAAAGAGCACTGGCCATGCCCCGGTCTTTGAAGGAAGCGCTGGGATTCTGCCCGTCGTTTTTATAATAAAAAGGCATTCCCACAATTTCCTGAAGTGTTTCATTGGCTTGGACAATGGGTGTGTGTCCCTCTCCCAGATAGAGTATGGATTCCAGGGGAATGACAGGACCAATGAACTCATGAAACCGGTAAATTCCTTTGAGAGCCGGAATTTTCAGCATGCGCCGGTAGTCCAGAATTTCCCGCCAGGTCTGGCCGGAAAGTCCTTTCAATCTGTTTTGTTCCATGTCCTGCAGTAAAAGAACCTCTCCGCAGGCAGGGCAGGTATAGAGAAGCTTGTCAATGCCAAAGGTTTCGGTGCATCCAAGACAGCGGTAGCACATTTCTCCGGAAGGCGTGGGGATGATATGGTCACGAATGTGTTCGGGAAACTTTTCGGGAGTCACAGGTTTTTCTCCATTGTTACGGGAATGCACGAATAAGCGAAAGATATCGTGTGGATATGTAAAAAGCGTGCAGGGCTTTTCTGGCTCTGCCAGCATGCAGTCTCCTGGAATTTCTGTCTCGCGGAGCCTGACTGTTTATCTGGCAGCCGTTGGGTTATGTTGTTTCAATTTTTTGCATGCCTCCCATGTAGGGCTGCAGAACTTCGGGAATACGGACACTGCCGTCGGCTTCCTGATAATTTTCCAGAATAGCGGCAAAGGTCCGGCCTACGGCAAGGCCGGAACCATTCAGGGTATGGACAAGTTCCGTTCCTTTTTTGCCTTTGCGTTTAAAGCGGATACGGGCCCTTCGGGACTGAAAGTCCTCAAAGTTGCTGCAGGAGGAAATTTCCCTGTAGGCATTCTGGCCGGGCATCCATACTTCGATGTCATAGGTTTTGGCCGATGAAAAGCCAAGGTCGCCTGTGCACAGAGTCACAACCCGGTAGGGAAGCTCCAGTCGTTTGAGGATGGTCTCTGCCTGCTCAAGCAGGGTTTCCAGTTCATTCCATGAGTGTTCCGGCAGGCAGAATTTCACCAGTTCAACTTTATTGAACTGGTGAAGGCGTATCAGCCCCCTCGTATCTTTGCCGTAGGAGCCGGCTTCGGAACGGAAGCAGGGAGTGTAGGCGGTATAGTACAGGGGGAGATCTTCTTCAGAGAGAATTTCATCTCTGTGAATGTTGGTTACGGGAACTTCCGCTGTGGGTATCAGGAAGTAATCCGCACCATCCAGGTGGAAGAGGTCTTCCTCAAATTTGGGTAGCTGCCCTGTACCGGTCATGGACTGGCGGTTTACCAGAAGGGGAGGGATGATTTCGGTGTAGCCGTGTTTTTCCGTGTGAGTATCCAGCATGAAGTTGATCAGTGCCCGTTCCATGCGGCTTCCGGCTCCCAGATAGAGCGCGAATCTGGATCCTGTAATACGTGCAGCCCTTTCAAAATCAAGAATTCCCAGCTGCTCTCCGATGTCCCAGTGTGCTTTTGGCAAAAAAGGGAAGGAGAATGGCGTTCCGTGGGTTTTTACCAGAAGATTGTCATTTTCATCCTTTCCTTCTGGTACGGAAGGGTGGGGAAGATTGGGTATGGCCATGAGAATGTTGTGAAGGTTTTCCTCACATAGGGTAAGATCTTTTTCCAGTTCTTTGATGGTTGCAGAGGTTTCTCTCATGGACAGGATTTTATCCTGTCCATCTTCCCCATTTTTTTTCAGGCGTGCAATTTCTTCAGAAACACTGTTGCGCTCATGGCGCAGTGCTTCCAGTTTTCCCAGGATGCTGCGGCGTTCTTCTTCGGTATGGGTAAAGGAATCCAGCGTTTTTTCTGCCCCCCGTTTGGCAAGGGCGGAGCGGACTTCAGACAAATTTTGGCGTACAAACTTGATTTCCAGCATCTTGACCTTTATATTGAATCGATTTTATTGTTCCAGGGAAAAGGCTGCGCGATTCCGTTGCTATTGTGCGGCCAGCCCCTTGGTTGAATCAACATGAAACCAGCTTGCCGGAAGGATTCCGGCAGAAAAAGAACCCGAATGAAAACGCTGCTTTCGGGTTTGAGTCTGTACATTTTATAAGGCCCCGAACCCTATGGTTGCAACGTATAAAAATTATCACAGGGACCCTAGAGGCGTCAACCTTCCCTGAGATCGTTTTCGGGCGGTCTGCAGGAGAAAGCAAGTGGAGCCAGCATGGAGGATGTTCGTGAAAAACGGCGTAGAATTGTCTCCGAGATCGAGAAAAAACTTTCATCACAAAGTGAGGCAGCAGTAAAGGAAAAACAGAAAGAAGCGGTGGACCGGCTTTTTGAGTTTGCCAATTATGTGGAAGCCCGTATAGCACTGTTGTATCTTCCAAGGCATTTTCTGGAGATGCCCATTGCCGACATCATGGAGCGTTCTTATGGTCGGAAAAAGGTCCTGGTTCTGCCCAAGTTTGACAAAGAGCGCAAGATTATCCGTTTTTACAAGGTAGATGATGCTTCCTGCCTTACGGGAAAGAATGTGGAAGAAATGGGGCCGGATCCTAAGAAATGCCGGGAAATTCCCATGGAGAATATCGATATTGCTTTGATTCCGGGAGTTGCCTTTGATGAGAAAGGCGCAAGAATTGGTGCGGATGATGGTGACTTTGACCGCCTGATGGGAAAGCTTCCTCTGACAACACGCAAGGTGGCCGTAACTCTGGAAGACCAGGTGGTGGCTCAGATTCCCATGGAGTCCAGGGCGAAATATGTGGATATTCTTGTGACAGACCAGCGGGTGATTTATAAAATCTAGTGCTGGAGCTTAGGGCAGAAGTTGTTTGTTTTCTTCCCCTCTCCATCCGGGAGAGGGGAAGAAAGTAAGGGAGGTGGAAGTTTTTTTTGAACGGGTAGCAGGGAGCATACAATGCCATCGGGCAGAGAGCCGGAAAAATTTATCCGTTGGCGTAAAGCCATGGTCACAGATCAGCTTCAGGGGCGCGGTATCCGTGATGCAGCCGTTCTTGCGGCCATGGGGGCTGTTCCTCGGCATCTTTTTGTCAGCGAAGCGCTCATGGATCAGGCCTATGGGGATTACCCCCTTCCCATTGGTTATCAACAGACCATCTCTCAGCCGCAGATTGTGGCGGAAATGACACAGGCACTGGGGCTTCTTCCCGGAGACAGGGTTCTGGAAATCGGTACGGGATCGGGGTATCAGGCAGCTGTTCTCGCAGAGATCGTCTTCCGGGTTTATACCATTGAGCGTCTGCAGCCTTTATATATGCAGGCCAGAAAGCTGTTCGATCGTCTGAAATATCATAATATTGTGACGCGTTACTCCGATGGAAGCACGGGCTGGAAACCGGAGTCTCCCTTTGATGCGGTTCTTGTCACCGCAGGCGGCCCCTCCGTGCCGGAGGTCCTTTTGTCTCAGCTGGCTGTGGGCGGGCGACTGGTGATGCCCGTAGGGACGGCCCAAAGCCAGGATCTTCTCCGTATTACCCGCACAGAGGAGGGGTTTGAGCAGGAAACCCTTTGTGCCTGTCGTTTTGTGAAGCTCATTGGAGAACATGGCTGGCGGGATGAGTGATGCCCTTTTTTTTCCGTCCGAAACCCTGTCAGAGGTCAGAAAAAGGCAGTCTCCTGTTTGGTGATGGTTCGGGTCTTCCTTCCCATCCGTTTCAGGAAAGCTGTAAGAAAGGATTTTTGTGCTGCGCCGTCTCTA
Organism: Desulfobotulus pelophilus; assembly: GCF_026155325.1. Lineage (NCBI taxonomy): Bacteria > Pseudomonadati > Thermodesulfobacteriota > Desulfobacteria > Desulfobacterales > Desulfobacteraceae > Desulfobotulus > Desulfobotulus pelophilus. The sequence continues at coordinate 72,053 of NZ_JAPFPW010000015.1, forward strand.
TAACTGGGTTTTGAGCTGGGCGGATTCGCCTTGGGGAGCCTTCGCTCTTTTTGCCATTGCCTTTGCCGAGTCCTCTTTTTTTCCTATACCTCCGGATATTCTGCTCATTGCCCTTTGCGTAGGAAGACCGGCCCACTCTTTTTTTTATGCGGGGGTCTGCGCTGCAGGGTCCGTTCTGGGCGGGCTGGCAGGCTATCTCATTGGCTGGCATTTCATGGGGAGCATCGGTATCCATATTGTGGCATTTTATGGGGCAGAGGCGCAAATAGCCCGCCTTGGCGAGCTGTATCACAATTATGATGCCTGGGCAGTGGCCATTGCCGGTTTCTCTCCCATTCCTTACAAGGTCTTCACCATCACAGCGGGTATGTTTGCCATCAATCTGCCGGTTTTTATTCTGGCTTCCCTTGTATCCAGATCGGCCCGGTTTTTTCTTATTTCCGGTCTTGTATGGAAATTCGGGCCGGGCATACGTGCTTTTATAGATCGCTATTTTGACAGGCTGGCCATAGCGTTTGTGGTGCTGCTCGTTGGTGGGTTTGCTTTAATCAGGTTTGTCTTCTGATGGCCTCCCAGATAAGAAATTTGCTTATTCCTGCTGAAAGAGGGGCCCTGATAGGTGGTAGGCTTCCTGGATGTAAGAAATGAAAGCGGAACAGAGAGGGGATGGCGTTCTGTCCTTGTGGCGGGTGAGGTAGAAATTACGGCGAAGGTGAAGACCCTCAATCTTACGGCAGCAGAGTCGGTTGGCTGCCAGCTCATCTTCAACGGCAACAGGAGACAGAATGGAAACACCCAGTCCGCTTTTGATCCCCTGAATTACCGCCTGTGTGTTTCCCATTTCGGCTACAATATTTAAATCTTCTATGGAAAGGCCCAGGGTTTTCAGGTGGCTGGCTATGGCCTGACGGGTGCCGGACCCTTTTTCCCGCAGAATGAAAGGCAGTTTACAGAGGTCGGTGGGTTCTATGCTCTGGGTATTTGCCATCGGGTGATTCCCGGGAAGCATGAGTCCCATGGTATCTTCGAGTATGCATGCCTGTTCCGCCCGGCGGTCCTTTGTGATGGCACCGATGATTCCCAGTTCAAGGTGTCCGTCCAGCGTTGCGGCAAGGATGGCCTCGCTGTCGCTGATTTCAAGGGAAAGGGTGACGTCGGGGTAGCGTTGTGCAAAACCTCCAATCAGCCGGGGCAGGATGTAGGCACCGGGTATGGTACTGCCTCCTATGACAAAACGACCCCGAATGGAACCCTGAAAGGCCGCCATGGCAGCTTCGGCCTCGTCGCGGAGCTGAAGTATACGGCGGGCATGCTGGTATAAAAGGGATCCTGCCTTGGTTGGAACGGCTTCCTTTCCGAGGCGATCAATCAGGCGGCATCCGAAATGGTTTTCCAGATCCCGGATATGGCTGCTGATGGTCGGTTGGGAAAGGTGAACGGCCTGCCCTGCTCTGGAGAAGCTTTTGCGTTCGATGACTTTGCAGAAAATGTTGAGTTGCCAGATATCCATGGATGTTTATTGTCCCCGTATGCCTTTTTGTTTCATTTTTTCCTGCAGTTTATGGAGTACGGCGGGGCTGACCATGCCGGAGATATCCGCGCCGAAGCTTGCGGCTTCTTTGATGACCGAAGAGCTGGTGAAAATCCAGCGGAGGCCTGTAATCAGAAAAACAGTCTGGACATCGCGGTTCAGGCGGCGATTCATCATGGCCATCTGGAACTCACTTTCAAAGTCACCCATGGCCCGCATGCCACGAACGATGGCTTTGGCTCCTTTTTTCTCCGCGTAATCCACAAGAAGGCCGTCAAAACTGTCCACCTCAATGCGATCCGCATGTTCCGCAAGGCTTTCCCTGATGAGATCCTTCCGCTCTTCAACGGTGAAAAATCCGGTTTTATTGGGGTTGTGGAGAATGGCCACAATCACTTTGTCGAATATGCCAAGGGCCCGTTCGATAATGTCGATATGGCCATTGGTCAGGGGGTCAAAGGAGCCCGGATAGATGGCGATGTTTCGGAAGGTTTCCATATCTCTGTGTTTTCCCTGCTAAGAATGCAACCGGTGGTTTGCGGGTGAGTTACTCCGCTGTATGCTGCTATCCAAGTCTCTGCCAGTTTCTGCGACAAGTGTGCTTATTAGGACATGCTATTGAAAAAATCAATGCCCGGTTATGGTTTTTCTTTTGTCATACGTGGCTTTGGGTGAAGGATAGGCGCGTCAGCCGTGTTTTCCCGTACACTCGGCTGTCTTCGCTGACAAATCCCGTATCCGGTGCTGGCAGAGGGTCATCTCCGGTGTGTTCACAGATGATGCAGGTGGTATGGGTGAGCACCCCCGTTTTTGTCAGATGCAGCAGAGCTGTTGCCGTCAGTCCTTTGCCGTAGGGTGGATCCATGAATATGAGATCAAAGGTTGCCTCGCTGTTCAGGCATCTGAGATCCTTACGGATGTTCCATTTTATGATGCGGCTTTGGCTGGCTATCCCCAGGCATTGCACATTCTGATGCAGAATGTGCAATGCCTGGGGGTGATTGTCCACGAATACGGCATGATCCGCTCCGCGGCTGAGAGCTTCCATGCCCAGGGCTCCTGTTCCTGCAAATAGATCCAGTACCCGTGCGCCTTCAACGCGGTCCCGGCCCAGTATGGAAAAAAGACTTTCCCTGAGGCGGTCGCTGGTAGGGCGGGTATCCATTCCCGCAGGGGCTTTGATGGAGCGTCTCTTCAGGCTTCCTGCAATGATGCGCATCTCTATGTATCCATCAGTTTCTGAAAGGTTTCCTGTGTGAGGCCAGATGCTGCTGCTGCCTCGGGAATGCTGTGATTGCAGATGGCCAGCTGTTTCCGCAGATACAGGGCCGAAAACAGTTTCATTGCGGTTTCATAATCACGGGCAGCCATGGGGTCGGGCCTCGAAGGAGTGGTAACTCCCTGATTCTTTAGGGTCTGTTCGCTGATGGTTTCGTCCGTAAGGGAGATGGCCAGCCGTTCCATGAGATTTTTTAGTTCCCGCACATTTCCGGGCCAGTCATGGTTGCGGAGAAGGGTGATGGCACCGGGGGTGAGTTGTTTTTCTTTTATTTTGCCACGGGTGGCGGATTCCTGGAGAAAAAGTGTGGCAAGGGCATGAATATCTTCTTTGCGTTCCCGCAGGGGAGGCACGGATATGGGCAGAACCGCCAGGCGGTAATACAGGTCTTCCCGGAAAGTACCCTGCCGGATTTCCTGCTCCAGATTCCGGTTGGTGGCGGCAATAATACGGACATCTACCCGGATTTCCCGGCTGCCACCCAGCCGATGGAAACGACCATCCTCCAGGAATCGCAGAAGATGGCCCTGGGCAATCATGGGAAGATCTGCCACCTGATCCAGAAAGAGGCTTCCCCTGTGAGCCATTTCAATACTTCCTTTATGGCGGGCGGAACCGGACGCAATGTTTTTTTCCAGCCCGAAAAGCTCTTCTTCCATGCGGTCGGGAGAAAAGGAGGCACAGTTCACGCAGATGAGGGCTTCTTCAGAGCGGCTACTCAGCTGATGCAGGCTGCGGGCAACCAGTTCTTTACCCGTTCCATTTTCGCCGAGAATAAGGGCCGGAGCATGGCTGGAAGCTGCCTGAAAAACCTGCAGACGGAGCTGTTGAACGGGCGGAGAGTTGCCTGTGATGGCATGACGGTCCAGATTCTTTTTTTTGAGATAGCGGTTTTCTTCTTCCAGCTTCTGAAAGTGCAGGGCATTGTTAATGGTAATGAGCACTTTGTCTATGGACAGGGGCTTTTCAATAAAATCAAAGGCTCCGTTTTTGGTGGCTGTAACGGCGGTATCGATGGTTCCATGACCTGTTATCATGATGACAGGAATGTTGGGGTCCAGTTTTCTGATTTCCTTCAGGGTGTCAATACCATCCATGCCCGGCATCCAGATATCCAGCAGTACAAGATCCGGAGCTTCCGATTCAATCCGTTTCAGAGCTTCAAATCCGTTGGGAGCCGTTTTGATATCAAAACCCTCATCCTGAAGAAGTCCACCGAGGGATTGCAAAATGCCGGGTTCATCATCCACCAGAAGCAGCGTGGGAAACATGGTTTTCTCCTTAGCGTGTTGTCTGTGTACCTGCCATTCTCAGGAAAGGAATGGTTTCAGGGGGTAGTCAATGCGAAAACAGGCCCCTGAAGGATCATTGTCCAGAACCTCAATTCTGGCGTTGTGCTCGTTCACAATGGAGTTGACAATGGCAAGCCCCAGGCCCGTGCCACTGCTTTTGGTCGAATAATAGGGTTCAAACAGCCGGGTTTTTTCTTCCGGTGGTATACCCGGTCCATTGTCCCGGATTTCAAGACGTAAGACATCACTCTCTTTGGGGCGAAAAAGGGAGATCCGGATTTCTCCTTTACCCTGGATGGCCCCCGTTGCATTGCTGAGAAGATTCAGTATGAGCTGTCGGTTCTGCTGGGGGTCCAGAGCAATGGCAGGCAGATCCTTCTCTATATGGAGAAAAAAATCAACCTCCGGATGGCCCTGACGGAAAGCGGCTACGCTGTCTGCCACAAGGGGGGCGAGGAGGCTGTGCCGGAGCCGGGCGGCGGGGAAACGGGCATATTCCGCAAATTCATTGACAAGATTACGGATTATCTCCACGTGATCTTCTATAATGCGGGTACATTCATCAAAAACGGGATCCTCCAGCATGGACCGGTATTTCCTCCGGAGCCGCTGGGCAGAAAGGGAAAGGGGGGTCAGGGGGTTTTTGACTTCGTGGGCAATACGGCGGGCAACTTCCCTCCATGCTGCCATGCGCTGGGCTTTTTCCAGCTCTGTGACGTCATCAAAAACCATAACGGTTCCTATGCGTTTTCCCGTATCATCCATGAGGGCTGAAAAGTGTATCTGAAAGTTTCTCAGCTGCCCATCAACGGTGAGGGTTATGGATGCCTTAAGGTCTCCCTGGCTGGCCTGAACCTTTTTTTCGTAGATCTCGGCTAATTTGCGGTAGCTTTTAGGAATGGCTTTTTTATAGGGCCGTTTCAGCAGATTCCGGGCTGTAAGGCCGAGCATGGTTTCCGCTGAGGGATTCATGGTGGTGACAATGCCTGAAGAGTTGAAGGAAATAACACCGGCGGAAACGTTTTTCAGGATTGTCTCCATGTAGCGTCTTCGCTCTTCAATCTCATTATTCTGCTGGCGCAGCATGCGTGCGGACAGGGCCAGCTGCTCCTGCCCCATGTGCAAGTCCCGTGTCATACGATTGAAGGCATCGACCAGAGTACCGATTTCATCGTCACCGGCCATAGCAATCTGAAACTGCAGATCTCCCTCGCCGATACGGCGTGTGGCTTCGGCCAGTTCCATAAGGGGGGTGGTGATGGTGCGTGCCAGATAAAAGGCAAACCAGATGGCGCAGAAGAGAACCAGCAGGGCAACAATGGTCAGTGCCAGATAGTAAATCTGCTGCACGGGTTGCCTGAGAAGCTTGACCTGCTGATACTCGCTGCTCCCTTGGGAAATGGCCGCGAGGTTGCGGATCAGCGTTGCCGGTATGCGTTTACCCATAACCACATATCCCTGAATGGCTTCTTTGTCTGCCTGAAAGGGTATGGTGGCGATGGTGCGGATCAGTTCACCGGAAAGAAAGGTTTCTGTCACATCGCGGGTCTGTCCATCTGAAAGGGGGCGACGGATTTCCTCAGGGGTGAGGGGGGGGAATGCGGTGTTGATATCCGGTCCGGTCCGGGAGAAGAGAAGATGGCCACGGGCATCATAAATATCCATGGAGTCCATGGGGAGCTCCTGCAGGCGCCGGTTGCCGTAGGCTTCCAGTAGTTGGCGTGCGCCAGGATCCATGAGTTGGCGTGTATGGATATCCTCTGCCGTTTGTTTGATAAAAAATCTGTTGGTTTCCGTTGTCTGGGCATACAGATGCCGACCCACGGCCACGGAGTTTTCCAGGGCCTGTTCCACGGGTATGTTGAACCAGAAAGCAATGCTTGTGGATATGAAATTCATGGAAAAAATGAACAGAACACTGGTGGGCAGCAGCGTGAGCGTGACAAAGGCTACCAGAAGCCGGGTGCGGAGTCTGGCTCCGGGAACCTTCTGTTTTCTGTCGTAGTAGAGTTTGACCAGATTGCGGAAAACAAGAAATATGAGCAGAAGAAAAAGCAGGAGATTGATATTGATAATGGCAAACATGAGAAGGGTATGGGAAAGGGGGAAGTCGGCTCCGAAATTCAGAATGCGGGTTTCCGCAAAGGTGAGCAGAGCGACCAGCGGCAGGAGGCAGATAATAATGATAAGTTCCCGTTTCCGCCGTTTATGTTCATTCTGGGGTGGAGGCTGGGACATGGCTTCTCCCGTTTTTTTCAGAAAATAAAGTCGATGCTGTACCAGTCTGTTTCAAAATCCCAGAAGGACAGGAAGAACAGGATGTGATGCAGATACAGGGGCAGGGTGAACTCACTGAGCTTGGCTTTGGCCCGGAGTCTGTAGGTTCGGGTTCTCTCCAGCTCATCATTCTGGGCAATGACAAGGTTGGAGATACTGCTCATTTTCCGTTTGGCTTCTTCAAAATCCTGGGTTGTGTGGGGAGAAAAACCTTCCCATGAGCGGGTTACGGTATAGGTTTCCCGGATGGTATTGTAACGGATGGTATGGGTGATCTTGATGCTGGCAATTTCCAGGGATCTCCTGAAACGCCGGGGGCTTTCCAGCACAAAATAATATGAAAAGGTTACAGGCACACCGCTCTGGATGGCAGCCTCTATTTTGGGTGCGAAAGCACCCTCGGCCCGGAGGTAAATCTCCAGAGAATTGTTCGTGTTGGCAAGGATGAGGTTCGTGATGGCGGCTTCCTGTGCGCGGGCGCTACCAGCAGGTACAAGGCAGCAGAGCAGTGCAAGGATAAAAACCTTGTTTGTTGCGTTCATCAGCAATGTGGGGAGAAAGGACATATGTACCGTTGCCATGAAGGTTTTCGGGTGGCTGGTTCGAAAAGGGTTCAGTCCTGATGCCGTGGCGCAACAAGGGAGCGGAGCCAGCCGAAAACCGTATTGCCCCGCAGGAGGTCTCTGTCAAGAAGGTCAAACTGTCGGCCGATTTCCCGTGGATCCGAAAGCCAGTCTCCCCGTGTGACAATTTTCCGGTCAGGATCCAGCTGCCGGACAACCCTGGCAGGATTTCCCGCGGCAATACAGTTTTCAGGAATGTCTTTTGTGACAACACTGCCTGCGCCGATGATACTGTTATCGCCGATATGAACACCTTTGCAGATAATGGCACTGTCTCCAAGCCATACATTTTCTCCAATGACAACCGGTTTTGTGATGCCTATGGGCATGGAGCGGTCATAGAGATCATGCCAGTCCGCATCGGTGATATAGACACCGTTGGCCATCATGGTATTGGCACCGATGATAATTTTTTCTGCGGCACTGATACGTGTACCCGGACAGATCAGGCAGTAGTCCCCGATTTCAATTCCGTGGATGTCTTTTTTATCACTCCATACGCAAAGACGAACTCTGGAATCGGAGCTGGCAATGATGGTGGTGAAGCTGCCAACACGAACGGGGCCGCCAAAAACCTCCACATGCCAGGGTTTGATGGCGTGGATACCGTGACCCAGAGATTCGAATTCCGGTTTCAGAAATTTTTTTAAGTAGAATTTCTGAAACCGGTTGTAGGCCTTTTTGATAAAATAAGGACGATGGTCTTTGCGCACAACACATACCTCGTTTTTAAAAAGCATCCACAACAACGCCGTAGGGATTCTGTGCCCAGAAAGCGTGACTGAAAAGACCGGAAGCCTCTGTGATGCCATAGAGAGCATCGGCGGCCATGAGCACCACAGCATTGGTCCATGTGAGTTTGTCTTCGGGCCAGATCACCATGTCGGGAAAGGTGAATCCGCACCAGAAAGAGCCGTCGTCATAGCGCCGGTCCATGATCCAGTTGAAAACAATGCGGGCCTGCCCGGTGTTACCCATGGCTGCGAGGGCCAGAACCAGCTCGGAGGTTTCCGCCATGGTGATCCAGGGCTGATCCGATACACAGCGTACCCCCATACCCTCAACCATAAATTTTTTCCAGTATTTATCCACACGCTTTTGCGCTTCCGCCCCGGAAAGGGCACCGCAGAGTACGGGGTAGAACCAGTCCATGGAGTAACGGGACTTGGATACATTGAAAACGTGGCGGCGGTGGCGTATGGCATGGCCCAGCCGGGTCAGGGCATCCTGCCAGAGGTGGAAGGGCTTCTGGAGGACGGAAGCAATGGCGCAGGCACATTTGAGGCTCATAAAAACAGAGCTGGATCCCGTAAGCAGGCACATGGGGTCCGTTTTCCCCTCCGGGCTTCTCGCCCACCACATTTCTCCGTCAGGAGACTGCATCGCAAGGATGAAGTCCATGGCTTTTTCCAAAACGGGCCAGTAAGACTCAAGAAAAGCCCTGTCCTTTGTGATGAGCCAGTCATGGAAAAGGCCGGTGGCGATGTAGGCCGTCATGTTGGTATCCTGAGTTCGGTCTTCAGGAGCGCCGTTTTTGTAGGATGCGTACCATGCTCCGTTGGGCAGCTGCTGTCCTCTCAGCCAGTCAAAGCCTTTGCGGGCACCGGCATGATGGCCTGAGATGGAAAGCCCCATGATGGACTCCACCATATCCCATGGGTCTGTTTTGTCACCTCCGCTCCAGGGAATTTCCCCGGAGTCTCTCTGGGTTTTGAGAATACTTGCGGCAACCGCTGCAATGTCCAGAGAAAGGGGAAGGCTTTGTTTTGCCGTTTTCACTTCCATGTCTGTCCTTTATAGAGTCCGGATGCGTGTTTCCGGTGTATCGGGCTGATTCTATACAGCCAGCCAGTTTCTGACAAAAATGTATGAAAAAGAAGGCTCACTATGTATTGTAAAATATACAATCGGTATAGCTAGCAAAAAAAAAGGAAGCCTGCAATCAATATGAGGACTTGTGTCCGGTGGGCCGGAGGCCCTGTCTGCGGTTCTGAAGGGCTGTGGCCGGATAATCGGTGGTCTGTTCTGCCGGGCTTCTGGTATTTGTGGCGTTGACTTTTGGGCCGGACTGTCTTAATCAATAAATCTTGATGTATGAATCTTTCTTGATGGCAGGAGTTAGCGTGGAAATTTATCAGACCATAGCCGCCATGCAGGCACAGTCTTTTGTGTGGAAAAGGCAGGGGCGGCGCATAGGATTTGTTCCCACCATGGGGTTTTTGCATGAGGGGCACCTGTCGCTGATCGATATGGCGGCAGGCCATGCGGATGTCGTTGTGGTCAGTATTTTTGTGAACCCCACTCAGTTCGGGCCTTCAGAAGATCTTGCCGCTTATCCGCGAAGTATGGAAAAGGATCTTGCCCTTTGTCGGGAACGGGGCGTAGCCGCTGTTTTTGTACCGGAACCCTCTGCTATGTATGGCCGGGACTTTCAAACCTATGTGCAGCTTGAAAAGCTGCCCTCCCATCTGTGCGGCCTGTCACGGCCGGTTCATTTCCGGGGAGTGGCAACCGTGGTGAGCAAGCTGTTCAACATTGTACAGCCGGATGTGGCTGTTTTTGGTGAAAAGGATTATCAGCAGCTGGCGGTTATACGGCAGTTGGTTGAGGATATGAATTTTCCCGTTGCCATCCTTGGTGGCCCCATTGTCCGGGAGGCGGACGGTCTGGCCATGAGTTCAAGAAATACCTATCTTTCTCCGGCGGAAAGGGCATCCGCGCGTTGCCTTTTCAGGGCCCTTGAAGAAGCGGCAGCCATGGTGGCGGGGGGGGAAAGGGAGGGCATGCGTATACGGAACCATGCAGAGGATCTTATTTCTTCTGAATCCGGTACGGAAGTGGATTATATCAGCCTATGTGACCCGGTTACCCTTGAAGAGAAAACGGTGATGGATGGTCCGGTTCTCATGGCTCTGGCCGTGAAGTTCGGCACAACCCGTCTGATTGATAACCGGGTTCTTTTGATCCCTGCCCCATAAGAGCCGGGGTGCAGCTGTCTGTTTTTTGTCTGAACCCTCTTGTGTTTACGGAAGTTTTTTGAATCGGCCTCTGGCTGTATATAAAGGAGTATTTTATGAGTAAGGAGCGCATGCTGTTCACTTCGGAATCCGTTACGGAAGGCCATCCGGATAAAGTTGCGGATGCCATTTCCGATGCTATTCTCGATGCCATCATGGCCCAGGACACCCGGTGCCGTGTGGCCTGTGAAACTTTGGTAACCACGGGCATGGCGATTATTGCCGGTGAAATCAGCACCTCCTGCTATGTGGATATGCCCCAGATTGTGCGGAATACCATACGGGAAATCGGTTATCATTCATCGGATATGGGGTTTGACTGGCAGACCTGTGCCGTTATGACCAGTATTGACCAGCAGTCTCCGGATATTGCTCAGGGCGTGGACCGGGAAAGTGAAGAAGAACAGGGTGCCGGAGATCAGGGGCTGATGTTCGGTTTTGCCTGCAATGATACTCCGGAACTCATGCCTGCTCCCATCATGATGGCTCACCAGCTGACCCGCAGGCTGGCGGAGGTCCGTAAAGAAAGCATGCTGGATTTTCTAAGACCTGATGGTAAGGCTCAGGTTACGGTGCAGTATGATGGCTGCAGGCCCGTACGGGTAGATGCGGTTGTGGTTTCCACCCAGCATGCGCCTGAGGTCCCCTATGCCGTTCTCAAGGAGGCGGTGATGGAAGAGGTGATCCGCTCCGTAATTCCTGCCCATATGCTGGATGAGAAAACCAAATATTATATCAATCCTACGGGTAAGTTTGTGGTTGGTGGTCCCATGGGAGACTGTGGCCTTACGGGCCGGAAGATTATTGTGGATACCTATGGGGGGCAGGGAAGCCACGGAGGCGGGTGTTTTTCCGGTAAGGATCCTTCCAAGGTGGATCGCAGTGCTTCCTATATGGGCCGTTATATTGCCAAAAACATGGTGGCGGCAGGGCTTGCGGATAAATGTGAAATTCAGGTGGCCTATGCCATTGGTGTGGCAGATCCCGTTTCCGTGCTGGTGAATTCCTTTGGTACGGGCGCGGTGTCTGATGAGCGGTTGGGAGAAATTGTTCGTTCTGTCTTTAATCTGCGCCCAGCAGCCATTGTCCGTCAGTTGAATCTTTTGCAGCCCATTTATCGGCAGACAGCCGCCTATGGGCACTTTGGGCGCAGTGAGAGGCCCGGTTTTACCTGGGAAGAAACGGATAAGGTGGAAGCCCTCCGGTCGGCAGCGGGTATCTGACGGGACAGTGCGGAACGTTTACTGAAGAAGGGGTAGCCTCTGGCCGCCCCTTTTTGTGTTTGCCCGGCAAAACCGGCACTCCGTCCACTTG
>NZ_JAPFPW010000016.1 GCF_026155325.1 Desulfobotulus pelophilus
GTTGTACACCGGACTTCCTCCGGGTGCATACCCCGTACCCGTTCAAAGGCTTTTTCCGCCGAAGCTACCAGCACTTCATACTGTTTAAAATACGGTGCAAAATCCATTAGGATCCTTTCCTGAAGCAGCACGTAACGGCCTGCCTGTTTCCATTTAAAATACCCACTTCCTATACCATCCGCAGAAAGACTGTTCAACCGAAGAACGGACGGCACAGACTCACCCAGCTATTCCGCCCGGTGTTCCACGTGGAACTTTCCGGGACGGCACAGAGGATGTTTCACGTGGAACCTTCTTCACGATTCTTCCTGAAGGAACTTCCAGAGATGCATCATGCCCATAGCCCATTCCTCCCTGAACTGTGCCCTGCTTTTCCGCACGCTTCTCAACGAAAACAGACGAATCCGAAGCATCCTGCCAGTCCTCCTGCTCCGCATCGCCGGCAGAGTGCCCGTCCATACGCTGCCAGAAAACCCTCTTGTCACCATATGTTTTGCGCAACCAGGAGAGATATTGGAGGTGATTCGGAAGATCTCCATAGCTGGAGATGAGAGAATCGAGAACCTCCAGGGTCTCGCAGTAGGCCACCGCCTTACCATAGGCCCTGAACCGTGCTTCATCAAGGATCCCTTCAACCAGCGCCCGAAAACACAGAGATTGCCCTAGTGGAGAGCCAGCCGCATCAAATTTCCCCTGTATGCGTAGCACAGCCGTGTAATCATAGGAAGACAGGGCATCCAACCGCTCTGCAAGCAGCCTTTCTGCCTCCTTCACCGCATTCACGGAAAGAAGAAGGTTCAGGCCGGAATAAAGACTTGTGGTGTGTCGGGCAGTTTCCGGCGCAGAAGCAAGGAAGGCTTCCTTTTCATCGGCATCACAAACATCCAGGAGGGCCAGCAGGTAGTCCGCTGAAGGCTGAGCACCATAACGTTCCCTTCGAATCTGGAACAGCATTTCCCGGTCATCCATGGCACCATACACCTTATCCAAGAGGTCCAGCCTTTCCAGCTCACGGTCACCCCAGTCACCTGCCAGCCATGCAAGAGCCGCTTCAGGCCCCTCATAATCCAGATAGGCCTGCACAATATCACCAATCTGGCGGGGGCTGGGCTCGGATTGCACCAGAGTCACGCTCCGGGCCATAAGTTCGGGGTCACGCAGAACCTGAGAAAGATAACGAAGCCCCATGGCGAGGCGGTACCGGTACCATTCTCCCCCTGCATCCATGGCTTTGTCCTCCGCATCGGACACCATACGTTCTGCCAGCTTTTCCAGCTGATCAGCAGGCAAAAGAATGTCTGCATGGCGGAGAAGATTCACACGGACTCCGAAACGATCTTTCAGAAAGTGTTCCAGAATCCGACTTGACCAGTCCATGGCAAGCCCACTTTCTGCAGCAAGAGTCAGCCACAAGTCACAGGCATCACCAAAAACAGACTGCAATGGCCCGCCGCCATCCTCCAGACCTTCCAGAACCCTGTCCATATCCAGAAAACGATCCACAAGATCCAGAGCAACACCCGCATCCAGAGGGGCCATTAAAATAGACGTGTCTGACAGAAAAGCCCTGCAATCCCGGGCAAGAGGGAAAAGATCACGAAAACCCAGACTTTCGGGCAGAGCATGAAAGTGATCCAGCCGCTCCTTCAAATAATCCGACAGAGCCGAAGCATCCGAAGAACGATAGAGAGCCTCTACACGCTCACGAATCCGGGGATCCTTTTCCGCCAGATCCTCAAGAAACCGCCCCACTGTATCGAGATCCAGCGACATAAGGGCTTCCTTACCCTTTGCGTCAGAACCATGATTACTGTTTTCCATTCTCTGGCCTTTCCACCGCGCTTTGACTTCCGGACTGTCCGGTACCCAATTCGCACAAAAGAGAGTATCCTGAAGTGCCTTACATTCCGATCACATCCTGCTGTGCATGCTTTGGACAGGACAAAAAGAAACTGTTCAGCACTACCCTTTCCGGGCAGTGCCGCTGACCGAACTGGCCATGCGGAAACAAAATGAGATTATTTCTGATTACCTTTCAGAGTCGACATGGTATTCTGACCTTATCAGAAAAAACCATTCAAAGAATAAGGACCTGACATTTTCCCAAGCCCTGAGCCCGGCTGATGACGTTCCCCCTTGATCGGCAAACAAACGGAATCTTCGTCGCCCTTCTTCCAGCCTGGCCATCCGCAGGACCGAGGCAACCCATCACACACAATCCTTCAAAACCATAAGGCTGCCATGAGAAAACTGACCCGGACGGCTCTCACCATTCTGACCTTCTGTTGTGCCATACTACCGCTTCCCAAAACGGCACTCCCTGCAGAGACAAACGAGCCCACCCGGCCCACCATCGGACTTGCCCTTGGTTCCGGCGGGGCAACGGGCCTCTCTCACATTGCCATGCTGGAAGTACTGGATGAAATGGGCCTCAAACCCCAAAAAATTGCCGGGAGCAGCATCGGTGCCATTATCGGAAGCCTGTACGCCGCAGGGATGTCCGGAAAAGAAATCAGAGATCTTTTTCAGACTTTTGCCGGTAGCAACACCAAGGTAGTCATGAAGCTTATTCAGGGCAAATCCGGCCTTGCCCTCACTGATCTTATGCAGATTGACCTTGAAAACGGGGGCCTGTTCAGCAGCGAGGGATTCATCCGGTTTCTGGGCGAGAAAATGGGAACCCTCACTTTTGAAAATTTACCAATCCCCCTTATGGTCGTTGCCACGGACTACTGGTCGGGTGAGGAAATCATTTTTAAGAGCGGTGACCTTCTGACTGCGCTGCAGGCCAGCATGGCCGTTCCCGGCCTGTTTCCTCCAGAAGCTATCGATGGACGTCTCTACATAGACGGCGGCACAAGCAACCCGCTTCCCTATGATCATCTGCTCCAGACCTGTGACATTGTGATTGCCATTGATGTGGCAGGAACGGGAAACCGCATACCGGGCAAAGAGATCAGGGCAACGGATGTCCTTTTTGACACTTTCAAAATCATGCAACAGTCCATCACCTCAGCTAAAATGAAATACCTGCAGCCCCATATCTACATACGACCGGAAATTCATGACGTACGCCTCCTTCACTTCAACCGCATGGAAACCATCCTCCAGCAGAGTCAGCCTGCCGCTGAAATCCTGCGGGAAAAACTGCATCAGGCCCTTCCCGAGGAAAGAGGCCCGGCAGAAAATTCCTGAGCCGAAAAAGAACCCTTTCCACCGTTTATAAAGCGGCCCTCCCATAAAGCCTGCCTATTCCGGCATCCTGCCACAAGGGCATTTCAAAGAAACAGCCCAAAGCATATTTTTCAACAAATCACTCCAGCAGGAGAGGGGCCTCCCTGTCCAACGCCTTCTCTTCTTCAGCAAGAGCAGCCTCTTCGGCACGCTCCCTATACCATGAGTAAAAACGGATCAGCCCGGCGGAGGTTCCCACAGCCACAGCCACACCGGCGGCAACAGGGGCTGCCGTCACAAGGAGAGGCGCACTGGAAATCTTCAAGGCCACTCCCAAGGCTGCCAATCCTTTGGGTGCCGCTGCCGCCGCCACCACACCCACACCTGCGGATGCCGCAGCGGCAAGCCCCGCTACCGCCGTACTGGTTTTGGCAATCCGTTTATGTTCAAACTCTCGCTTTATTCTACAGGGGAGTCGAGACATACCAACCTCCGTAAACCATACTTACGTTGAGGGTACACTACACCCGCCATCATACAGCGCACAGAATAAGAGCTACATAAAAACAACCGGCACGCCGCCGTATCTTCTTCCGAACGAACCGGAAAAAACCATCCCGAATATCAGCCATGGAGCTATTTACCTATGCAGAAATCCGAAAAAATCCTGTCCAGAAGATCCGGATCAGAAACCTCTCCCAGAACCGTGCCAAGCTCCCGCACAGCATCATCCACATCCACGGACAAAAGATCCCAGAAATATCCTGCCCCTAAGCCTTCCCGGACCCGCACAAGGGCATCCCGTGCCTTCTCAAAAGCACGGGTGTGCCTCAGGTTCGGCAGCACCGCATGCTCCGGCGAGGATACTCCCGCAAGATCTGCCAGCACTTTCCGTAAAGTGTCCACACCTTCACCGGTACGGGCGCAGATATCAACACGGGCTTCCGGCTGCCAGGACGGGGGCAAAGAAAACCGGCGGCTGTCTTCTACAAGATCTTTTTTATTCACAACAACCACATAGGGACAGGATGCCACTTCCTTTTCAAGAGCACAGCTGCCCTCATCCGCCCCCCTGCCAGCATCAAGGACCAGAAGGACACGGTCTGCATTGAGAATGCTGGCCCTTGCCCTCTCAACCCCGATACTTTCAACGGGATCCTCAGAGTCCCGTATACCAGCCGTATCTGTAAGTATAACGGGGAGACCTGAAAGATTCAATGATTCCTCAACCAGATCCCGCGTGGTACCCGGTATATCCGTAACAATGGATCGTTCCCTGTCCAACAGGCAATTCATGAGAGAAGATTTCCCCACATTGGGCACACCCGCTATCACAAGACGAATTCCTTCACGTAAACGGATTCCAGCCTCTCCCCGGTGAATCAAAGATTCAAGAGACGGGAGGTAGTCTTCTACCACTTCACGAAAAAGAACTGTCGTGTCCACCAGTTCACCCACATCCTCAGGGAAATCAATTTCTGCAGCCATTCGTGTGGCCAGATCCAGCAAATTTTCCCGAAGACGGCGCACCTCACTCCCCAGCTCCCCGCAGAGAAGGGCGGAACCCATCCTGCGCGCAGCGTTTGTGCGTGCGGCAATAAGATCCATAACTCCTTCCGCCTGCGTAAGGTCCATACGCCCTGCCAGAAAAGCCCTGCGGGTAAACTCTCCCGGATCTGCCGGGCGGGCCCCCTGCGCCACCACAAGGCCCAGAAGGCTACGGATCAGATAGGGTCCGCCATGGGCATGGATTTCCACAACATCTTCGCCTGTAAAAGAGGCCGGAGCGCTCATCACCACAGCCAGAACCTCATCCATTTCTTCACCGCTCACAGGGTCACAGATCAGTCCCAGAGTAAGGCGGCGGGAAGCAAAATCAGCCGGCCCTGCGGGGCCACACATCCCCTTTTTACGAAATAAACGACAGAGAATGGCAATGGACTCCGGTCCGGAAATTCTTACAATACCGATGCCGCCGGCTCCGGGAGGTGTAGCGATAGCTGCAATGGTGTCTGTATGTTCAACAATCATTCGTTTTTCCTGTATGGAAGCATTCATAGGATTCGACACAGAGGGTCCGGTTCCGTGAATCCGCTGACAAAACCCCATGTAATCTTCGTCAGCACGGTCACCATGGTGGCTCCGTGGCCCATCGATATCAGCAAATCACCGGCTCTTCAACCGGGGTAGTGATACAGGCGGCCTTATAAAAAAAGTACCGTTCCACACAAGGAAACGGTACTTTTTTCATGGATATTCTCTCTTCAATGCTCAGCTGGCGTCAGGAATCTTCACTACCGTTTCCATCGGATCTGCGACGCCGCACTTTCTTGGGAAAGATCACCAGCCTGCGGTAATATCCCTCTCCCACGCTCTGGGTACGGACTCCCTTATCATCCTTCAGGGCCAAGTGAATGATCCGCCGGTCATGGGCATTCATCTGCCCAATAGTAGCCGGCTTCCCCGTGCGGCGGGCTTTTTCCGCCTGTTTCAGTGCCAGTTGCTGCAGATGCTCCCTGCGGGTTTCAATGTATCCTTCCACATCCATCTGGATACGAACCCGCCCTTCCGCATCACGGTTGACAATTTTATCCACTGCATACTGAATGGCTTCCAGGGTCTGCCCCCGCTTGCCAATGATAATGGCAGGGTTACCACCATCAAGGTTATAAAGAATACGGCCCGGAGAAACCTCCTCCCGTATGGTCACATCATCACTGATATAGGCCAGAATCTTTTCCAGAACCTCACGGCCCCTTGCCACCATTTCCTCCGTGACCTCAACGGGAACCTGGTCCTCTTCTTCTTTCCATCCGCCAGGAGCCTCTCCTTCACCGATACGAACATCGGGAGTTTCGGCCGCAGGGGGTAGTAATGGCTCTTCTTCGGAAAAGTCCGCGGCAGGCGAGGCAGCCTTCTGCTGCTGGTTGTTACGGCCACTCCGGGATCGGGAAGAGCGGGAACGACTTTTGGATGTCCCTTTGTCTCCATTTTTCTTCGGCACAACCAACCCCGGAGCCCCTTCACCGTCAGGGCTGGATACGGGGGAATGGGGAACAGGAGGAAGGTCTGCCGGGCTGTCTGACGCAGGCGGGCCTGCAGCGGGAAGAGGCCTGGTTTCCCCTGCAGAAGCTTTCTGACCTCCCTGCCTGTTTTTTGCCTGGGAAGACCCTGAAGGCCGTTCATCCGCCGGACTGATCTTTGCCTCCTCTGTCGGAACATCCAGAGGACCAAAGGCTTCATCTACCAGGGAAAGGGCACTGACCTTTCGGTCCGCAACAGATGACACTCCATTTTTTCCCTGACCGGCGGCCACACGGATTTTTGCCTTTTTTACACCCACAAGCCCGAAAATGCCGGTTGATCCGTAGGAAAGAACATCATACTGTATTTTCTCCTTGGGGATTCTGAGCTTTCTGCTGGCATTTTCCAGAGCGTCTTCAACGCTTTTACCTTCATATTCTACACTGGTATTCATGCTCCCTCCCACTACCGCGAGGTCCTGATAATGTAATACTGCTGCGCTATGGACAGAATATTGTTCACGAGCCAGTAAAGAACAAGACCTGCGGGGAAATTGATGAAGATAACCGTAAAGATCAGCGGCAAAAACATCATGATTTTTGCCTGCATGGGATCCCCGGCAGGAGGCGCCATTTTCTGCTGTAAAAACATGGTGGCACCCATGATAATGGTCAGCACGGGTATACCATAGGGTTCCTGCATGAAGGGAATGGAAAAACCGAACTCAAAAAGCCGGTCCGGAGCAGAAAGATCCTGAATCCATCCCATAAACGGCGCATGACGCAGCTCTATTGCCTCATACAGCATACGGTACAGAGCAATAAAAATAGGCATCTGGACCAGGAGGGGAAGGCAACCACTCATGGGGTTCACCTTATAGGTCCGGTACAGATTCATAATTTCCTGATTCATTTTCTGCTTATCATGACCATATTTTTCCCTGAGTTCCATCATCAGAGGCTGCAGTTTTTTCATCTCATTCATGGCCCGGTAGCTCTTGTTTCCCAGAGGCCAGAACAGAAGCTTGATAAAAACGGTCAGAAGAATAATGGCCACACCATAGTTGGGAATCACATTGTAGATCTTGTTTAAAAGCCAGAGACAGGGTTGAGCCAGAAGATCAAACCATCCGAAATCTACCAGTGCCTGCAGGCCGTATCCCGCTTCCTTCAGGACCGTAACACTTTTCGGACCTGCAAAAAACTGGACCTGCTTGCTCACCAGGGCACCGGGGCCCATCTGAAAGGTATCTGTGTAATACGTAAGCCGATAAGCCTGATTGTCCTCCATGGACACACGCATAACAGAAGGTTCTTCACTGACGGGAATAACGGCCGTAGCAAAATAGTGATCCTGAAGAGCCACCCAGCGGATATCACCACTGTACCGCCCTTTCTTTCGGATATCCTTAGCCTTAAGCCGCTCCACATCCCTGTCTATCAGAGCCGTGGGACCTTCGAAGCCGATGGCCCTCCTGTCCGCAACGGCCGATGTCAGAGAAAAACCCAGCCGGTCCGCGATAACAAGGCTACCCGTATTCCGGATACGGACATCACAGGTGATCAGATAGCTCTCCGGACGGAAGGTATAGCGTTTTTCCACCACGAAACCCTCTGGCGATGCCCATGTGAAGACAAGGGTTTCATCACGGGTTCCCAGAACCTGTTTCTCCCTGTCCGGGCCGGTGAAAAGAGCCGTTCCCAGCCCGGGGATACTGGAACCCTCCGTGGAAAGGGTAAAGTTCGGTCCCAGATAGGATTCCAGTATCTGCTTTTCCGGACTCCCCTTTTCAGAACTTTCCCGGTAATGTTTCAGGGAAAAACCTTCGAATGCAGCACCTTTTTCAGTAATAACGGCTGTATACAGTGGTGTTTCAACCGTATACAGTCGTGCTGCACGCTGTGGAGCGCTCTGAAGTACGCCGAAATCCGTCTGAGGGAAGGTCAGAAGATCCGGCGACGCAGACTCCGATCTTTCCGTCAACGGACTGAAGGCAACTTCCCGAGGCTCTTCCGGCAAAGACGAAGGCTCTGGCATGAAAAAATAATTCCATACAATAAATACCAGAAAAGACAACACTATGGCTGCGAGAAAACGAAACTGCTCCATGAATGACTCCTAAAACTCCCATGGGTGCACGGATGCCCGCTATCCAAACACGGGCCGGAAACAGGTAAAACCGGCACAGACCGACAATGCTGTCTTTTCGCTCCCGAATCTACAGGAAAGCGGGAGATCAGTTCTTCATCGGCCACCAAAAACAATGGCGGCAGGATCTTTCCCTTCAGGGAACGGGATCCACGCCGCCCGGATGAAACGGATGGCACTTCAAAACACGCCTGACAGCCAGATAGCCCCCCCGCAAGACACCATACTTCTGAACAGCCTCATAGGCATAGACAGAGCAGGTGGGATAAAACCGGCAGGCTGGCCCCAGTAATGGAGACAAAATCAGCTGATAGGTACGGATGAGTATCAGGATCAGACGTTTCATCACTTCAGGCACCCTGTTTCCTGGTAATCTTTTCAAACAGTTCCTGAAGGGATAAAAAAATGCGGTCCGCTGTCTGCTCCACGGCTTCGCGCTTGGCAATCACGTGGATATCCAGACCGGCCGGAACAGTTATTCTGCCCCGGGTCCGGAAATATTCCCGCACAAGACGTTTGATACGATTCCTCTTCACGGCATTTCCCACTTTTCTGGAAGCGGTGACCCCCAACCGGGGTCTGGCCAGGCTGTTGCCGGAAAACAGGGCAAGAAAATAAGGGGAGTGAACCTTTTTTCCTGTTTTTGAAAGCTGAAGAAACATACTTCGCTTTCGCAGGCGATCTGCTTTTGTAAAACGTTCTTGCAATCCCGATCCTCTCCCGTTGTTAGGATCCTTTTCTCCGGACCCGCAGAATCTGAATCCGTTGATAAAGGCATGCCTGACCGAAACCGGTGATGGCGCAAAAAAAGCCATCCGCACAGGTCTGAAACGGCAGACAACTCCATCTGTACCGCAGCAGACCCGAACGGTCTTCTCCCGACAATACGAAAGCCTTTTTCCAAGGGATCACTTCCGGCCTGGGGTAAACACACCGGGCCTCCGAGTCCGGCAGAAGACAGAAAAGGCATCAGGCGGAAAGTCGCTTACGGCCTCTGGCTCTTCTGGCCTTAACAATGCGACGACCGGCTACTGTGGACATTCTTTTACGGAATCCATGATTTCTTGCCCGCTTGATGCGGCTTGGCTGAAACGTTCTTTTCATGATTTTTAATCCCTTACACCATACAGGTCTGTTGTTATGTTACTGTTTTATCATTTGCCTGCCCGACATAACCCTACCCATTGGCAGGCAGTTGTTTCCGGGTGTTTCTGGACCCGGGCTCTCTACACGTACCCGGCAAAACACCTTGTCTGCCCATGCATGTCCGAAGGCATGTACCCTCTACTCCGGACAAATCGCGTCAGGGAATCACATTTCCCCTCGACTGTCAACCCGATTCTCCCTTTGTTCTATGGGTTTTTCCCTTAAGATTCTCAACAATATCAAATTCCTCAGGGTGACATACCGCATCTGCCACAACATGAACCCGCATTCCCGTCTTCTTCTCCACCACATCCACAATGGCCCGTGACCCACGGAGAAGCTCGTCGGCAGTTTCCGGATGACAGGTTACGGTAAAGGATTCGCCTTCCGCATCCCCTGCATACCGCATCAGCTCCCTGTAGATCTGAAAACAAAGGGTTCCCGGAGAAGACAGATGCCCCCTGCCGTCACAGCAGGGACAGTTGCTGCACAAAATTCTTGACAATGACTTCCGCGTTCTTTTCCGGGTCATCTGAACAAGACCCAGCTCACTCATGGGCAGAATGTTGGTTTTCACCCTGTCTGCCTGAACCGCATCCCGAAAGGCCTGAAAAACCCTTTCCTGGTTGACGGTTCGGGCCATGTCTATGAAATCTATAATAATAATACCGCACAAATTTCTCAGACGAATCTGATGGGCGATTTCCCGCACCGCCTCAAGATTGGTAAGCAGGATGGTTTCCTCAAAATTTTCCTTACCTACATAACGGCCCGTATTCACATCAATGGCCACAAGGGCCTCTGTCTGCTCTATAATGATATAACCGCCGGATTTCAGCCAGACCTTTTTCCTCAAGGCCCGCTGGATTTCCGCTTCAATGTTATAGGTATCAAAAATCAATGACTTTCCCTGATAATGAACCACATCCACTTCCAGATCGGGCATGGTTCTGGCAAGAAACTGACTCACAGCCTTACAGCCCTCTCTGGAGTCAATCACCAGCCTGCGGGCATCATCATGGGTCAGAAGATCCCGGAGTGAGCGGAAAGTAACGGAAAGATCCCTGTGAATACGAACAGGTGCCTTCTGATTTTTATACCGGTCCTGAACCATTTCCCAAAGACGGTCCAGCACGCTAATCTCCCTGGAAACGGCCTCCGGATCCACACCTTCCGCCGCCGTACGAAAAATATAGCCGTGCTCAGGGTTCCGAAAGGTTTCCACAAGTACCTTCAGGCGGGTCCGTTCCTCGTCACACAGAATTTTTCTGGAAACCCCCACATGGGGCACGGTAGGCATCAGCACCAGGAATCTTCCGGGCAGAGACACCTGTGTGGTGACCCTTGCCCCCTTGGTTCCAACGGGAGCCTTGATCACCTGAACCATAATCTCCTGCCCCTCCTTCAGGAGGGTTTCTATGCGATGCCTCGTTCCCCGACCGCTTTTACCGGCAGCATGAAGAGGGCCTTCCATTCCCTCATCCTCCGGGTCCACCACCTCCAGACCGCAGGGATCCGGCATCACGTCATCCACATAAAGAAATGACGCCTGCTTCAACCCTATATCCACAAAGGCGGCCTGCATTCCCGGCAGAACTCTCTGCACCCGGCCTTTATAAATACTGCCCGTAATATTCTCCTCGTCCCCCCGTTCCACAAAAAACTCCGCAAGGACGCCATTTTCCAGCAAAGCCACCCGGGTTTCACCCGGAGCCACGTTAACAATCAATTCTTTTCTCAAAGTCCCCCTTTCATGACCCTTTAAACGGCATACACCTTCACAATTTCAAGGTCTCTTATGGCCTCCGGCGTCATGCCGAAAACCGCCATCAGTACCTGTGCAGGCCGAAGGGTTCTCCCTTCCAAGGCTCTCAGAGAAAGAGACAGTGTCTGTTCGTCCGTTCTGTCCATATGTACAATAAATTGTTTGATATCAAGAAAGCTGACCTTCCCTTTTTTCCCCGTCTTCTCCAGAATCCACTCCTTCTCCGCTGCAAAAGCCGCAAGCTTATCATCATGGAAAATCCCGGTTCCGCGCACATCATAATACAGAACGCTTGCATCCTTTTCACCCGGCCTTGCCTCCCGGCATGCCGTAATGCTGAGCCCCTGAGGAAGAAAGGGGTTTACCCTGTCTGCAAAACCCGCCGTTGCTACTTCCGCCCCTGCCGTCAGGGTAAAGCGTTCACAAAAACTGACCATACCCAGTGGCAGGGTATCTCCAAAACGGATTTCAGGTTTTGGATTAAACCCGGAGGAAAATTTAAAGGTAACACCGGCCATGCGCAGGGCCTTCAAAAGAATCTGAATCATTTCAAGATGGCCAAAGAATCGGGCTGGTCCCGTCTTTTCAAATGCCACAGAGAGATCCCTGAAATGCTGTGGCTTACGCGGGGGCAGCACTTTTTCTGCAGCTGCGTGAGGAAAAAGTCTGGGCTCAATGCTGTCAAAATCACAGATTCCACACCCTGAACAGGCCCCTTCCCGGCAATCCGGGGTCATGGTCATGGCAAAGGCCTTCTTCCACTCCTCCTTCAGGAAATCCTTTGCTACGCGAATATCCATCACATCCCAGGGCAGAGGTTCATCCAGAGAACGCTGGCGGGAAACAAAAAAATCCACATCCAGCCCCTCCTCCACAATAGCTTGATCCCACAGGTGCTGCTTGAAGTAGTCGGACCAGCCATCCAACACACAGCCTTTTTCCCAGGCCCGAACCAGCAGGGGAGCCATGCGCCGGTCACCTCTGGAAAACAGCGCTTCCAGATGGCTGCTGGCCGGATGCTGCCACTTGAACTGAACTCCGGGCATTTTCAGCCGACTTCTCAGAAAACGGAATTTTTCCATGGCCTCTTCAAGGGAGATCATCCCGGCCCATTGAAAGGGCGCATGGGGCTTGGGGATAAAAGTGCCCACGCTTACGGTAACCTGCCCCCACTTACCCTGAGGAGTACGGAAACGGCGCAGCTTATCCGCAAGGTCAATAATGCCCTGAAGGTCTTCATCCGTCTCCGTGGGAAGGCCGACCATGAAGTAAAGCTTGATCTGATTCCATCCCAAAGAAATGGCATCCCTTACGGTATTGACGATTTCTTCTTCCGTAATATTTTTATTAATCACATCCCGCAACCGCTGGCTTCCCGCCTCCGGAGCAATGGTGAAACCGGTTTTGCGGACCTTTTTAATCTGTTCCATAAGCGCCGGAGTCAGGCGGCCGGCCCGGATGGAAGGCAGGCTGATGGCCCTCTGTTCTCCGGCATAACGATCCATGAGCTGTTCCATAAGATCCGAAAGGCATCCGTAGTCTCCCGTAGAAAGGGATAACAGGGACATCTCATCATAACCCGTTGCAGCCAGAGCCACCTCCGTTATCTGCAGGAGCCGCTCCACGGAACGCTCCCGTACAGGCCGGTACAGCATACCCGCCTGACAAAAACGGCAGCCCCTTGTACAGCCCCTTGCAATCTCAAGACGCAACCTGTCATGCACGGGATTGGTAAAAGGCAGAACAGGTCTCAGGGGAACAGGAGCCGCCTCCAGAGAAGACAGTACGGCTTTTTTCACAGATGGGGGCTGGCCTTCTTCCGGTGCCAGACGCTGCAACCCCTTTTCATCCCAGGACGGGGTGTAAAAAGAGGGGACATACACGCCATCAATCAGGGCCAGTTTTGTAAGAAGGTCTCTGCGCGTACCGCCACCGGCTTTTTCAAAATCCTGCACACGGCGGCAGAGGGCAGGAAGCTGTTCCTCCCCATCCCCCATAAGCATGACATCAAAAAAAGGAGCCATGGGTTCGGGGTTGCACACACAAGGGCCACCGGCAATAATAAGGGGATGGAATTCATTTCTGTCCCGGCTGTAAAAAGGCAGCCCTGCAAGACTCAGAATTTCCAGCACACCGGTATAATTCAGCTCATAAAGCAGGCTGAAACCGAGAATCTGCAGATCCCCAAGAGGCGTACGGGTTTCAAGGGTTGCAAGGGGAAGCCCCGTCTCCCTCAGCATGGCAGCCATATCCGGAGCAGGCACATAGATGCGCTCTGCAGCAATGGTTTCATCTCGGTTTAAAATGTCATAAAGGATCTGAAGCCCGAAATGGGAGGAACCGATCTCATACATATCGGGAAAGGCAAGGCCCACACGGAAACAGTCCCCGCCTTCCTTGCGGATGCTGTTAACTTCCGTGCCCAGATAACGGCTGGGCTTTTCCACCTTTGCAAGGATGGATTCAAATTGATAGCTGGATAAGGGCATGATAATTTACCGGAGGCTGAGGGTCCTGAAATAAGGGTCCGGTGGCAAAAAGGGGGGGCGGGAAAAGGCTTGTCCGATGCGTCTCTTCCAAAAAATGCGCAGACCAGAACACCACAAAAAACGTTCATATACAAAATAAAAAAGGATACCAGAAGTCATGATCAAGGGCAAATGGATTCTGTTTTGTTTATGCTTTCTTCTTCCCCTGCAGGCCCAGGGCTCACTGCCGGACAGAGAAACACCCGTTGTTCTTGCCGTACGCAATGTAGCCCCGGCTGTGGTGAACATCAGTGCAGCCTACACAGAAACCCGGCACAGAAGCGGTTTCCGCGACCCTTTTTTTGATGAATTTTTCAGAGATTTCTTTGAGGACGGCCCAGAGATACGCCAACAGCGCACAAGTCTTGGCTCCGGTGTCATCATAGATGGGGAAAAGGGCTATGTGCTGACCAATGCCCATGTGGTGGCAAGGGGAGAAACCATTACGGTGACCCTTGAAAACGGCAGCGAACTTCCTGCCCTGCTCGTAGGTGCGGATACGGAAAGCGATCTTGCCGTTCTCCGCATAGAAAGCAACAACTCTCTGCCCCAGGCAGCCATGGGAGTCAGCCGTGATCTCATGATCGGGGAAGCGGTGATTGCCATCGGCAATCCCTTCGGCTTCTCCCACACCGTGACCACGGGTGTCATCAGTGCCACCAATCGCCACGTACGCAGCAACCGCCATGTTTTCAAACGGTTTATCCAGACCGATGCATCCATCAATCCGGGCAATTCAGGAGGCCCTCTCCTCAACATCCGGGGTGAGGTCATCGGTATCAACACCGCCATCCATGCCAGAGCCCAGGGTATCGGCTTTGCCATTCCCATTGACAGAGCCCGACGCATTGCCATGGACCTCATCGAACACGGCATGGTGATCCCCCTCTGGGACGGGCTCCGGAGCCAGGAAATGGACAGAGACCTTGCGGGCTATCTGGGGAAGGGAGAGACGGAAGGCCTTCTTGTGCGGAATGTGGAAAAAAACTCCCCTGCCTCCCGCGCGGGAATACGCGCAGGAGATGTGCTCTCCGCCATGGATGGTCAACCAACGACAAAAATGGCAGACTACAGAGAACTTCTGGAAATGATGCTGCCCGAAACCCCTGTACGCGTGGATATCATACGAAAAGGAAAGCCCCTCACCCTTTCCATGACCCTACAGTCCTATCCCATGGAAAGGGCTTTGGATCTGCCGGAAAAACTCATGGGCATTCAGGCTGCTGAAAAACCGGATTCTCCCCGTACCGTTATCCTGACAACCATACGAAAGGACAGTGCTCTGGACCGCGCCGGAGCCCGGCCCGGTGACCGAATCCGGAGCCTGGGGGAAAGGGAAATAACAAGTCTTTCCGACCTCCATGCCGCCCTGATCCGCCATCGCATGGACAGGGAAGTCTCCCTGCGCATACAGAGAGGCAACCGGGTTTACACCCTGACCCTGCCACTGGAATCATAAAAAGCAGGAAGCCACCAGTTTCCCTGTCACAATCCGGCCGTGGGGCTGGGCTACGCCACGCAAACGGCCCAGCCCCTGTCCAGCTCACTTTCTGCCGCAGAAAAACCACTGCCCGTCAGTGCATCCAGCACCATGGGGACTTTCTCTTCAATGATACCGGAAAGGATCACCCTGCCTCCGGGCCGCAATACCCTCCGGATATCGGGAATCAGGATGACCACTACTTCCGCAAGGATATTGGCCACCACCAGATCAAACAGGCCTTCGACACGATCCGCCAGGTTGCCCACAAAAAGCTCCCGCTTTTCCGGCCCGAAACCATTAAGGGAAAGGTTCGCCGCCGCCACGTCAACGGCAACGGCATCGTTATCCACCCCCACAAGCCGCCCTGCCCCCAGGGCTCCTGCGGCCATAAGCAGAATACCGGAGCCTGTGCCCACATCCAGCACCGCATCGCCGGGACGAACCAGTTCCTCCAGTTTCCGTATGCAGAGAGAAGTAGTGGGGTGAGTTCCCGTTCCAAAGGCCATGCCAGGATCAATTTTCAGGACAATATCATCTCCTTCAGGCTCATAACTGCGCCAGGTGGGTTTCACCACAATACGCCTGCCTATTTTTTCCGGCCAGAAAAAAGCTTTCCAGCTTTCAGCCCAATCCTCCTCGTCAATCTCCACGCTCTGGGTCCGAAGACAAAAACCAGCAGCATCCACCAACGCGGAAGCAGCCTTCACAATGGCATCAATGCGGTCTTCAACCCCTTCCATTTTGGGAAGATAACCAGTCACTGCAGGGAACTCCGGCTTGGGCAGTGCATCATCCCCCCACCCCTCCTCGGGTTCGAGGTCCGGCTGGTCAATACGGACTCCGCTGATACCATGATCGGCAAAAACCGATGCCAGAAGATCTTCCATCATGGCGGGGTTTTCACCTTCAAAAATTAATGTAAGGCCAATCCACTTCATTTTTCCACCTTCACGATTGATTATCGGCCAACATCACCCTGACAGCACAGAATTACCTGATCCAAAAAACAGATTTCTCCTGCTGCAGGGAAATGAACTGATTGCTGCCACCCGATTGTAACTTCACGGATAACCATCCACTTTCAGAACCTCCTCACCCTCAGGAGAGGGAAAGCTGTCATCAATCATCCTTCGCTTAACAAAGGTAAGCCCCTGCTCCTTTGCCATGGCATAGGCCGCTTTAGGGCCAGTCCAGAGCGAAGGCAAAAGTACAAGGGAAACAGGAATAGCCGTAATCACAATAAACTGCTGCAAAGCACTGATCTGGCCTGCCCCCATAAAGAGAAGAAGGCCTGCCATCAGGGCCATGGCGATACCCCAGAAAGCACGAACCACTTTATTAGGTTTATCATGACCTGCTCCCACAACGGAGATGGCATAACTCATGGAATCTCCCGTGGTGGCAACAAAAACGGTTGTCAGCACAAGGATGGCAAGTGCCATGAAAGTCCCCCCGGGCAAAGCCTGCGCCACAGTCAGAGTCGCCACGTGAAACTGAAAACTGTTCAACGCCTCCGTCAGATCAATGATGCCCATAAGCTGATAATAAATTCCTGATCCTCCCAGGAGAGTAAACCAGACCGTTGTGGCAATAGGAGCCATGACAGCCACAGCCACAATCATTTCACGGATGGTCCGGCCTCTTGAAATACGCGCCACAAAAATGGCCATCAAAGGACCATAGCCAATAAACCAGGCAAAAAAGAAAACCGTCCACCACTGCATCCACCAGGCCGGTGCCGTTTCCGCCGTCATGGTTGCCATGGTAAAAAAGGAGGTGATGTATTGCCCCAGGCCCTGCGTAAGGGCATTGGTGAGAAAAAGAGTTGGACCAAAAATAAAAATCGCGGCGGCTATACCCAAAGCGAGAAAGACATTAAACCGGCTCAGAACCTGTATTCCTTTATGAACCCCGGTAATGGCGGACGTCACATAAATGCAGGCCAGAAAAAACAGAATCCCGATCTGTGTACCAAAGCCGTCCGGAAGTCCGAACAGCACATGCAGCCCATAGCTGACCTGAGTGGCAAGAAAGCCGATGGGACCGACGGTTCCGGCCACAACAGCGATCACACAGCAGGCATCCACAACTCCGCCAAACCAGCCCTTCATGACCCTCTCACCCAGCACAGGATACAAAAGGGTCCTCGGCTGTAAAGGCTGCCCCCTGTCATAGTGGGCATGGGCCAGGACCACAGAGCTCAGGGTTCCCAGCACAGCCCAGGCCAGAAAACCCCAATGCATGAATGATTGTGCCAGTGCACCGGCCACAGCTTCTGCCGTTCCGGCCGCCGTATCAAAGGCCGGTGGCGTCACCACAAAATGGTATACAGGCTCGCCCGCAGCAAAAAAAACCCCTCCGCCTGCCAAAAGCGTTGCCATGATCATGGAAAGCCACTTAAATGTGCTGATTTCAGGATCATCCAGATCCCCTATTCTGGCACTGGAAGCCGGCGAAACCGCCAAACCCATGGCTATAAAAAACGTAAACAGCAAAAGTAGCTGGAAATAGGACCCCAGCACCCTTGCTGTCCAGGCAAAACCAGTGCCGATCATACCGGCAACGCTTTCCATGCTCACAAAGGAAGCAACAACAAAAAACACAATAAATCCAACGCTTAAAACTAACACAACGGGGTCACCCAAACGGTGCTCTTCCACGCAGTCCGGTTCAGAGAGAGTCACAAACAATCCTTGGTTCAAGTCAAAAGAAACCCCTCACAAACAAGGAGAAAAATTTTTATATGTATCACAAACAAAATTTTTCATCCATAAGAAAACACCGCCGAACAGGCTTCCGCATAACAACAGGGCCAATGGTAAAGAAACATATTGTTAAAAATCCCGTTGCCTGAAAAACAGTGTTGAAGTAAAACCGTGCACAGTCGGGCAAAGCCCTGGTTTCAGAACATCATGGAGCAAAAGGAATCGTTAATGGCACAAAAGGAAAACCAGAAACAGACAGGAATCAAGGCCCTATGTCATACCATTGCCCATAACCCTTATTTCAAAAACTTCATCATTGCCATGATCATCCTCAATGCCATCGTCATCGGCATGGAAACCTATCCAGCTCTCTACCAGCCCTTTAAAACCGGCTTTTATCTGATTGAAAAAATATTCATTATCATTTTTACCATAGAAATCATCATCCGGATTACAGGCTCACGGCCCAGCTGGGAATTTTTCCGGGACGGTTGGAATCTGTTTGATTTCTTCATTGTAGCCAGCAGCCTCGCCCTTGCTGGCGGTCACTTTGTATCCGTTCTGCGTATTCTACGCATTCTGCGGGTGCTGCGTACCATATCCATCATTCCCTCGCTGCAGCGCATGATCAGTGCCCTTCTGGCAACCATCCCGGCCATGGGAAACATCGCCTTTCTTCTGGGACTCCTTTTTTATGTATTTTCCGTGATGGGAACCATTTTTTTCGGCCATATCAGCCCGGAGTATTTCGGTTCCATACACATCACCCTTCTCACCCTTTTTCAGGTGGTTACTCTGGAATCCTGGGCCAGTGGCGTAATGCGCCCCCTGCTGGAGGAAAGCCCCTGGGCCTGGCTCTATTTTGTGACCTTTATCCTCATGGGCACCTTTATTATCATCAATCTTTTCATCGGGGTCATTGTCAACAACATGCAGGAAGCCCAGACAGAAGCCGAAGAATGCAAGCGCCAGCTTGAAACGCAGGCCCTGAGACAGGAAATTGCCGAACTCAGAGTGCTGATTCTGGCACTGGGCCAGAATCGTGCCCCCGGCTCATCGGAAAATTCATAAGGCGGCTGACAGAATCATACCTTGAGGGTAAACCCACTTTCTGAAAGGGACTTGCCCCCCTTATCCGGGCTGCCCTCTTTGTTCTCTGCAAGGATTTTCAAACGAAGCGTATAGCTTCCCGTTTCCAGATCATGGGGCAGGCGGCTGCCATCGGGCACCATCAGCACCAGCACCTTTCCCCGCATAGGATCGGAGCCCTCATTGCTGTCCCTGCGGTTTTCACCCTCCGGCTGCCCCCGCCGACCGGACCTTGCCGGACGAACCTTCAGCACACGCACAGGTACATCCCCCCGGGCCATGGGAGCCCCGCCATGTCCGGCAGAACCCAGCTCATTTATTTTACCGACAACAATTTCCATACGCCCCCCTTCCTTTTCTCTATTATCGGCAACAGTGCGTGCTGTCTTGAACGGCATCAGGAGAAGAGAGAGGCGGTTACCTTTTCCATCCAAACCAAAGGATCTCTGCATGCCCCGCCTGTCACGTCAGCCTTTTGCCGAAACGGGAAGAGGGCGGATTAAAATACCCATGACAAAGACCGGGGAATATTTTCTGAAAATGACGGATCAGTGCCGCCATTCCCATACCCGGACCGGGATGGGCTGCCTTTTTGACAAGGTCATAATACCGCAGAGGGTCAAAGTTCAGATTACGCCACTGAATAAGCTGCACACCGTGATTCTTCAAAAAAAACTCCATGGCAGCCACTTCGTCTGCCCCGTCACTGATCCCCGGAGCATTCAGGTAGTTGATAGCCACATGCTTTCCCCGTTTTTCCGCCCTGTCCACACTTTTCGCCACATCCGAAAAAGAGTAGCCCCTGGGCTGAAAATAGGCATTATAGACGACTTCCCTGCCACTGTTCATGCTGACCCGGATGGAATCCAGACCCGCCTCAAAAAGCCGGTCCAGCACCAGGGGCAGACTGGCATTGGTGTTCATGTTCAGCGTACCCCTGTCCGTCTTTTCCCGGATGAGGCGCAGGGCAGGTTCAATGACATGGGCCGCCAGCAAGGGATCTCCCTCACACCCCTGCCCGAAACTCACCACCCCGTCCGGCACCCTCTCTATATGCAGAAGAGCAATCTCCGCTATTTCCCTCGGGCTGGGAGTAAAGGCAATGCGATTCTGGCAACTCTGAAGCTCCGGGTTATCCTGCAGGGAAATACAACCCAGACACCGTGCGTTACAGGCACGGGAAGTGGGCAGGGGTGCTTCGTAGCGGCCAAGAAAAAAATTCTTTGCCGCAGGACACCCATAAAGAAGGGCACAGTTTTTAATATGAAGCAGAAGGCGGTTACGGGGCAGCAATTCACGGATGGTCATCACTCCATCCTGCACCTTTTCCACGGGCATGCACCGAAGATCCTGGCGATCCTCCCTGTCCACCTGATACACGGCAGAAGCAAAGCCCTTTGCGGACCAGGCCACCGCCCCATAGGCAAACAGAGGCAGAATTCCCGCTCCGGCCCTTTCCCTGTACGCCGGATGGTGGGTGATCACATAACCCGGAGAATTGAAGGCCGCCACAGGCAGAAGGGGCTCACCCGGCTCCCATGGATTTTCATCCAGAATCTCCATACGGTGTTCCCGTATATTCCACAGAACGGGCATACGGTCCGGCAGCAGCAGGGTTTCACTGCCATGGGGCAGGGGAACCACATCCTTTTCCCTGAGGGGGACCATACGCTCTCCGCACATACCCAGAGCCGCATAACCATCCAGCTCAAACATTTCTCCTGCGGCATTGGCCACAAGCCCCAGCACATAGGGGGATTCCTTTCGCCTGTTTCCTGCCAGCGGCTTTTTCCGGGCCATACTGCCACATCTCCCATAAGAAGTACGCCTTTTCCTTGACAGGAAAAAGCGGCTCAGGTTATCGGTTCCATTCAGACTGACTGCTTACAGCAAAGCGTAATGCCAGGCGCAGAGCCATCCAGACGCTTCCGGATGGCTCTGCGCCTTTTGCATAGCGAAAAAAAGGAAAAGCGAAAAGACTTTCATGAAAACTCTTATCCTCATTGATAATTTTGACTCATTCACATTCAATCTGGCCCATCTTTTTGCCAGAGAAGGCCTGCAACCCAGAATTCTGCGCAGCGATGCAAGCCTGAAAAGCATCCGTGAAAAACAGCCTTGCGGCCTCATTATAGGCCCCGGCCCCGATGACCCGCAACGATCGGGGGTATCCATGGCAGCACTGCAGCATTTTTACCAATCCATCCCAATTCTCGGCATATGCCTGGGCATGCAGTGCATGGCAGAGCTTTTCGGCGGCAGAACCATCCGGTCGAGACTCCCCGTTCACGGGAAAACCAGCAGGATTCATCATGATGGCAGCGGCATTCTCAGAAACATCCCCAATCCCTTCACGGCCTGCCGCTATCACTCCCTCTGTGTGGAACTACCGGACACATCCCCCCTGCACATCTGCGCACGAAGCGAAGACGGCACCCCCATGGCCCTTGTCCACCAGCACCTTCCTGTTTTCGGCCTGCAGTTTCATCCGGAAAGCTTCATGAGCGAACACGGCGCTGCCATGGCCCGACATTTTCTGCAGGAGATGGCACCATGAACCCATTATCTTACCTGAAACCCGAGGGCTTTTGCACCCGCACCCTCCACCTGACAGAGGAATTCAGTCTTTCCGCCTTCGGACCGGCCGGAACCGAAGGCAGCATGATTCTGGTATCAGGCGGAGAGCACCCCGAGGCCGTTATGAACGGCTTTGCCTGCCTCCCCTTTCTTTCCATCCGCTGCGAAAAAGGCAGGGCACTCCTCAGGCACGGAGATACCTGCCTTCAAAGCAACCGTCCCCTTGACCTGATGGACACCCTGCTGAACGCCTGCGCCATGGAGGAAAAAGAAAGCAGCGGCTTCCCCTTCGGCCTGTTCGGATATTTTTCCTATGACCTGAAAAATCATCTGGAAAAACTGCCGGATACCGTAATGGATGACCTGCAGCTGCCCGAATTTCTTCTTTTTGCTCCCCGGGTGGTGGGCTGGATCCCCCCCCATTCCAGTGAGCTGCACATGAAGGCCCTTTTTCTTCGGAACGAAACATCTGAAACCGCAGAAAAAGCTCTGGATGAGGCGGAACGACTGCTGTCCTGCCGACCAGCTCAGGAAGAACTGAAAAAGGCAGAAGAAAGGGATAAAACCTGCTCCCTTTCCTCCTCCTTTTCAAAAGAAAACTATCAAAAGGCTGTGCGCATCATCCGCGACCATATCAGCAAAGGAGAAGTCTATCAGGTCAATCTTTCCCAGAGATTCAGCCTGACATACAAAGGCAATCCCTACCTCCTTTTTCTAAAAATGGCTACAGAAGCACCCCAGCCCTTTTCCGCATTTCTGCAGGCCGGAGATTTTCAGCTGGCCTCCCTTTCTCCGGAACGTTTTCTCCGCGTTCGCCACGGCCGCATCGAAAGCCACCCCATCAAGGGAACACGGCCCAGGGGACAGACACCCGAAGAAGACAGGCGTCTTCAGAAAGAACTGGAAACCAGCATCAAGGATGGCGCGGAACTGGCCATGATTGTGGATCTCGTTCGCAATGACATCGGCCGCATTGGCGCATGGGGCAGCATATGCGTAGACGTACCCGCACGCACGGAAGCATGGCCCCATCTTTTCCACAGGGTTGCCATTGTTTCCGGCAATCTGGCGGAAGGAGCTTCCCCGGGTCAAATTCTGCGGGCAACCTTTCCACCGGGTTCCGTAACAGGTTGTCCTAAAATACGGGCCATGGAAATCATCGATTATCTGGAGCCCCTTCGCAGACACGCCTACACCGGAGCCATGGGCTATCTCGGCTTTGACGGCAGCATGGATCTCAACGTGGCCATCCGAACGGTTATCTGCTCCGATGGAAAGGCCCACTACTCTGCGGGAGGCGGCGTGGTATGGGATTCTGATCCCGAAGAAGAATATGAAGAAACCCTGCACAAGGCAGCCCCCTTTTTCAGGGCCATGCACAAAGTACCGGAATCACCCGCCGATAGCAGAGAACCCCTTGTCTGGCAGGACGGCCACTTCCTACCCCTTTCACACTCAGGTTTTCCCATGCACATCCCAGCCCTTCGCCACGGCAGGGGAGTTTTTGAAACCATCAGGATACGGCAGGGCAGCCCCCTTCACCTCGGGGAACATCTCCAGCGGCTTAATGATTCTGCCGAACCCGTCACGGGAAAACGTCTGCCTGCAATCCAATGGAAACACATCATTGCCACACTGACGAAGGCCAATCCCATGGCTGCCAAAGAGGGGCAGCTCCATATCCTGGCACTGGATACGGGCCGCCCGTGCCTGTCTCCCGCCGCCATGCTCACGCCCCTGACCGCCGCAGCCAACAAGGAAGGCATCCGGCTCATCTGCCACCCCGAACCTTTTTTTTCACCCATGGCCCGGCACAAAAGTCTGGCCTATGTATTCTTTGCAAGGGCACGGGAAAGGGCTCTGGCAGAAGGTGGGGACGAGGCACTCATACGGGCACCGGATGGAAGCATTTTAGAAGGCTCCTTTTCCAGCCTGCTTCTTTTTTCAGGAAAGCGCCTGCGGATCCCAGAAGGGCCTTCTCTTACTGGAATCACAAGAAAAAAACTACTGGACTATCTGCAGACTCAGGGGTGGCTGGCAGAGGAGACAAAACTCTTTATGGAAGATCTGGAAGGGGGGAATCTGCTTCTGTGCTGCTCCAGCCTGAGAGGCCTCTCATGGGTCAGGTCCGTTGACCATATTCAGTTCCCGGAGCCAGATCCTGCCTGGCTTGCCTCCATGAGAAAGGCTCTGGGATATGAATAGGCCGGGAATAACCATCCGGTCAAAACAGAGCGATTCTTCGGAGCATCTGTCTTTTGAGGAAACCATCCTACCAGTCTTCCGTCGCATCCGGAGGCAGAAAAACATCGGGCAGCCGCCTGCGCAGTTCCGCCTCCAGATCCGCATCAAGGATAGCACCCTGCAGCGTACGGATGCGCACAAAAGAATCAACACTGAGGCCTGCCGCCTGATCAAAATTTACTCCCCGCAGATCGGCCCCGTCCAGACAGGCTCTGGTGAGATCCGCATGACGGAGGTCCGCTCCCATGAGGTTGGCATCTTCCAGAACGGCACCGGCAAGATCCGCATACATGAGATTGGCTCCCGCAAGATCGGCCTTGGCAAGGCGGGATTCCCGGAGAATGGCGCGCTCCAGACAGGCCTGCTGTAAATCCACACTTTCCAGGTTGGTTTTCCATAGATAGGCCCGATAAAGATTGGCTGCCGTAAGGTTGGCCGCCTCCAGATTCACATTTTCAAGGTTGGCCTCTTCGAATATACTGTCCCGGAGATCGGTCCAGCTCAGGTCCGCTCCCCAGAGATAGCTTTCGGAAAGATCCACCCCTCGCAGATCCATGCTTCTCAGGTAACAGTTGCTCAAATCCATGCGGGTAACTCCATACTTATTCAGCCTGCGGATATTCCCTCTGGTTTTGCGGGCCGCTTCTTCACTTTCCCAGTTTCTGAAATCATCAATTTCATCCCTGTAATGACGCTTTTCCATCAGGTTTTTGCCTTTCTGCTGAAACCAGAAGAGCACCACTCCGATCAGAAGAATATCCATCAGAACGCCATGGGCCTCTGCCATCACTTCTTCACGAAAGGAGTCGGAATAGTACCCCAGGTGCAGGGTAATCCCCACAACCAGCATGGTTGCCGCCACAAAAACCACTACGGTCATGATAATGGGGCTGGCAATGATCAAATCGTATACCTGCCGGAAGCGCCCCATATTTTTGCCCCCACTTTTTTTTTTATCAACTCCCGGATTCCAGGGGGGAGGGGGAGGCAAAAGGTCAACCATGGCGGGTATTTCCTTGAAAAGGTTCAACAACATAAAACCGATGATTCTTCTTTATAACAAAAGCCCTTGTCATTTAAAAGGTATTGATGCAAAAGTCTGCTGCGGTACAAAATGCCTCCTGACCCGCAGCATGAAAAAAATGAGGCAGACTTCTTATCTGTTAAGGGGGTTACCATGACAGAACTCAAAGGATTTCAGAAGCAATATCTCAAGGGCCTTGCCCACCACCTGAAGCCCCTTGTCATTATTGGCCAGCAAGGTATCACTCCGGCGCTTATGGCTTCCATTGAAGAGGCCCTGCATGCCCATGAACTGATTAAGGTTCGCTTCAACGATTTCAAGGAAAAAGAAACGAAAGAAAGCCTCACCCTTGAAATCATTAAAGGAAGCGGAGCAAGCCTTGTATCCGCCATCGGGCATATGCTGATACTCTACAGACCTTGTAAAATAACAGAAAAACGAAAAATAAAGCTCCCCAGAACTCCTGCTGCCAGCTGAAACCCGCCGTTCCTCCAGAGGGGGCAACATGTCCATGGCTGCCCCCTCTGGCCGGTGGCGCTCCGCGGACCATGGTCTTGCGTTCAAAAGGAAGCCTTTCCTCCGTCCGGCCCTCAAGCCTGCCACACACTCTTTTCATGGCAAAAGGTGTGTGCAGGTGCCGGATAAAGCCATCCTAGCTACCGGCTCTGCCTTGCCAATCCCCTCATTTTCCTTCCCATACCATCCTCCCCCATGCAGAATCAGGCCCGGAGTTCCCGCCCTTCGCCATCGAAACGGGCTGCTCCCACAGCATCCATCTGTGACTTTTTTGATCCAAAAAGAGACACAAGCCACATACAAAATCTATCCATCCGAATTAAAGAGCTATTTTTTTTAAACGGACAGCACAGAGTCAAGGACAATAAAAAAACTTTCTAGTTTTATATTTTATTATCAGTACCATAAGAACCCAACTATCCGTTCACAGAAAACGGAACATGCCATCCTGAAAATGTGACACAATTGCCACGCGCGCCACATGAAAGCCCCGTCCATCCCCTGTTTCCATTCTGGCATGCTTATTGAACTACTTCCCAGAGCCAACCACAGAGAAACCTCAGCCCGATGAGACAGACACATCGGGCCTAAAAAACGCTGTCATAAAAAGGAGACGTTCATGAGCGATGTAATGGAACTGTACCGGCAGAAATGTGTTTCCGCTGAAAAAGCCGTTTCCATTGTCAAATCACACGACGTGGTGGACTATGGTTTTTTTAACGGCAAACCCGTTGTCTGTGATCAGGCTCTGGCCGCACGTCACGAGGAACTGAAGGATGTGTTCATCCACACAGCCGTCACCATCCCCCCCATACCGGAGGTGATCAAATACCCCGGAAGCTTTGTCTACCATGACCTTCAGTTCAGCAAACTCACCCGGGTTCTGAAAAGCAGCGGCCTTCCGGCCTTCTATTTGCCCATCATGTATCATCAGGCACCCGCATGGTTCCGCGATGGCGTGGCGGATCACAGAAATGTGG
This sequence comes from Desulfobotulus pelophilus, assembly GCF_026155325.1. Classification (NCBI taxonomy): domain Bacteria; kingdom Pseudomonadati; phylum Thermodesulfobacteriota; class Desulfobacteria; order Desulfobacterales; family Desulfobacteraceae; genus Desulfobotulus; species Desulfobotulus pelophilus. The sequence goes on from NZ_JAPFPW010000016.1 coordinate 26,404, forward strand.
TCATCTGTGCCGTCTGCCCCATGGACCGGCATGGATACTTCAACCTCGGCCCCCACCCTTCCGCCACCCTTGCGTCCATGGAACAGGCGGACGCGGTCATTCTTGAAGTGGTACAGGACATGCCCCGCTGCCTAGGCGGCTCGGAAGAATCCGTCCATATCTCCCAGGTGGACTATGTTGTGGAAGCACCGGCAGATCAGAAAATGACCGACCTGCCCGTTGCCGAACCTACCGACACAGACAGACGGATTGCAGGCCACATCATGCCATTCATTCAGGATGGCAGCTGCATCCAGCTGGGTATTGGCGGCATGCCCAATGCCGTTGGAAAAATTATAGCCGAATCAGACCTGAAAGATCTCGGCGGTCACACGGAAATGCTTTCCGACGCCTATGTGGATATGCTGCTTTCCGGCCGCATGAACGGAGCCCGCAAACCCTTTGACATCGGCCGGGTTCCCTACACCTTCGCCCTGGGTTCCCGCAGAATGTACGAGTTCATGGATAACAACCCTGCGGTCTCGGCCTACCCGGCCAGCTATACCAATGACCCCAAAGTCATCGGCCAGATCGACAACTTCGTTTCCATCAACAACGCCCTGCAGGTGGACCTTTTCTCCCAAATCAATGCGGAAAGCCTTGGCACCACCCAGGTTTCCGGTAATGGGGGGATGTGGGACTTTGTCATTGGTGCCCAGTGGTCCAAAAACGGAAAAAGCTTTATCTGCCTTGCCTCCACCTACAAAGACAGTGAAGGCAACCTCCGTTCTCGGGTCATGCCCCGACTCAAGGAGGGCAGCATTGTCACCATTCCACGGCATCAGGTGGACTATGTGGTTACGGAATTCGGAGCCGCCAGAATGCGTGGCCAGTCCACATGGAGCCGGGCTGAAAGGATCATCGGCCTCGCCCATCCTGATTTCAGAGAAGAACTGATCCGCGAAGCCCAGTCCATGGGCATCTGGCGTCAGTCCAGCAAAAAAGACGCCTGATACACAAAAGGGGCTCCGGCAGAAAGGCATTATGCCATCCCTGTCCGGAGCCCCTGAAAGCCAGGCCATATCAGGCCTGCCGGTTTTACTCCCCTTTTTCCTCACGAATCAGTTCAACAGCCTTCACAAAAACATCTCCCAGCCGAAGAATACCCACCACTTTATGGCCCTCTCCCCGGGTCACCAGCAGGGACTGATGCTGCCCCAGAAGCAGCTGGTGCACACCCTCATCCAGCGTAGCTTCCTCATCCACATACTCACCGGCGGAAGGCGTGTACATCACATCCTTCACCTTGATGCGCGAAGTTTTTTTGGCAATATCCTTCAGGGGTTTATCCCAGAGACTGAACTGTTCCAGAAGCCCCTTCATAAACTTCGGACTCAGGCCGAAACGGGAAAGCCCCAGACTCATGGGACTGCCATCTCCCACCTCAAAATACTTGGGCTCCATGGCCCGTAGCACATCCAGATGGCTGAGCTTACCTACAATTTCACCCTTGTCATCAAAAACAAGGACCGCCCTGTGGCCTTCACCACAGGTGGCCTTTACCGCCTTCAACGCATCCTCCAGAACCAGCATGGCATCATACAGACTCTGTTCACCGGAAATGGTTGTGTATTCATCCAAAGGAATCATTACCTCTTTTACCATTACATTTTTCATGACCATCTCCTTTTCTGCCTTTATTATTTTTCCAGCGGCCGCCCGCGGAAAGCCTCAGAAACCTGACCTATCACCCAAAATGAGAAACAATTAAACAAACTCAAAAAAACCCTCGCAACCACAACCTGTACACAGGGAAACAAAAGAGGAGGGGCCGCTACAGCTTCCAGAGAATCAAAAACACCAGACCGGCCATCACAAGAATCCAGACAAGAAGCCCAAGGCGGCCCACGATCCTTGCCGGGGTTTTATGCCATGAATTCATGGGAGAGATGCCCTGGGCAATCAGGGTCAGAATGGCGGCAAGATTAACGCCGCTGATATTCACAAAACACAGCAGAAAGGCCCCCCCGGCAAGGGTCCATGCCCCATCGCCAAGGAGCATTCCGCAGACCACAAGGGGTGGCATCAGGGCAACGGCCACCATCACCCCCGTAAGGGCTGCGGGTACGCCCGCAGTAAAAGCCAGGGTTCCGGCACATCCGGAGGCAAGGGAAAGAAACACATCTCCCAGCCCCACCTCTGTCCGGTTCATGATGGCGGAGACATCCCTGTCCACTCCCATCAGAAAACCGATACCGCCCGCAATGGCAAGGGTAATCAGGATTCCTGCACCACTGGCCCGCACCGCACTCACGGCAAGAGTGCGGCTACCCAGCACCAGAGAAAGGGCAAAAGCAATGTTCGGCGTTAAAAGCGGGGCAATGACCATGGCACCAATGACTATGGCCGTATCCCCGCGACGCAGACCGATGGCAGCTACCACAGCGGAAAGTATAACCGCCGCCACAAAAATACGGGAAACTTCCGCTCCGGAAGCAACATCGGTATACAGTTCTTCCCGACTGATGCGACCCTGCGTGGCTACCGTGTCATCCCTTCCGCCATCATAATGGGGGATGGTGGCTTCCACTGGAAAAAACACAGCCCTGAAGCCAGGCTGGTTCCCAAAGTGCCGACGCATAAGATCGGATACGGATTCTGTATGATTCTGGGGAAGAAGCAGGCGTACCAGAAAACCGCCCCCTTCCAGAGGCTCCTCCCAGCGATCAATAATCTGCTCTTCTTCCCGGAGCACAACATCCAGAAAGTCCCGGGTAACATCCGGTATTCTGGCCTGAAGCAAGCGCAGTGCCATCAACAGATCCTTCATTGAAGAGGTCGGCATAAACCGACAGCCAAACGTACCTGACAAAGCAAAAGGAGCAGGCCCGAATTACCGCCGGCTTACGGTTTTTCAGCCCTTTGCCGCCTCAGCGCAAGCTTCTGCCAGCCTTGCGCGCAGATAGGGAGCGGCCTCTGCCTCTTCCAGATCAAAGCAGTATCCGTCTTCGCCCAGAAGACCACCGGGAACCAGATCGCCCACCTCATCCGGATCCGTGACCATGTCTCCGTAAAAACATACGGAAAGCCAGCGGTTCTCCGGATCATCATCAATGATGTCCACCATGGCAAAGAGGCGGCGGTTTTTCTGGTTCTCATGTTTTGCCCTGAGAGAAAAACTGACCCCCGGGCGCTCATTGAAATCCAGCTCTACGCCCTCCTGTTCCCTGAGAAACCGTAGAAACGCCTCAAACACCGGCCGGATGCCCGCAACGTCTGCGGTCCAGCCCGCCACAAACCTGTCTATGGATGACATAACCATACCTCAAAAACTCCTCCCGGTAAAAATAAAAATAAACAAAAGATTCATCATCCCCATCCTCCGCCATGGCCTTACCTTTTCCATGGCACGTCAATTCCGCAGATGGGAAACCAGATGACCTGCTTCCATGAAAATCAACTCCCTGCATGCCAGCTTACAGGCCTTGAGGCTTCCGGGTATGCAGAAAACCGCACTTTCACCGATACTGCCCGCAGCAGCCCGGGAAAGCATGGCAGCAGCCCCTATTTCCACAAAGGAAAGCTGCGCAAAAAGAGGACCAAAGGCTGTCAGTTCCTTGTGGAACAAAGGCCTGCAGGCTTCAATGGTCACATCTTTTCGGGTCAGTCCCGTACCACCGCTGACAATGACCACATCGGCCCTGTCTTCCCGCACCGCATCCAGAACAGCTCCGCCGATGGCCAGAAAATCGTCCGGAATAATCCGGCGGCACACCAGCTCATGCCCCTCCTTCCGCACTTCTCCAGACATCCATCTGCCACTTTTATCATTATCCGGCGTGCGTGTACTGGAAACAATAAGAATGGCCATCCTAAGCTTTGGGATGGCCCCATGGTCTTTTATCCCTGGAAATTTCACAGCACCTCCACCAGCACAAGATCTTCCCCATCCTCCTCAACCACGCGGACATTGACGGTCTGGCCCTTTGCCGTTTCCACATACCGGCCGACAAAATCGGCATGAACAGGCAACTCCCTGTGGCCCCGGTCCACCAGCACGGCAAGACCGATACAACGGGGCCGTCCGAAATCAATCAGGGCATCCATGCCCGCTCTTGTGGTCCGGCCCGTATACAAAACGTCATCCACCAGCACCACATCCATTCCATCCACATCAAAGGGAATATCCGTAGAGCGCAGTACGGGATGCTGTGCGATACGCGTCCAGTCATCCCGGTACAGGGTAATATCCAGCGTTCCCTGCATTACGGGCACTTCCGATATCTCCTGAATCAGCGATGCAAGCCGTCTGGCCAGAAAAACGCCCCGGGTATGAATGCCCACAAGGGCAAGACGATCTGTTTCCGTATATCTTTCCAAAATTTCATAGGCCATACGGGTAAGAATGCGCTCCATATCCCGTGGTCCAAGGATCTGCTTTTCCATATGGTATCCTCCCTGTTTGTACCCCATACACCTTAACGGATTCCACAACAGCTTACAAGAATCAGCCACGCTTCCCGCAAGCGGCAGGCCCAGCCAAAAAAGTTCAGTTTTTTTACAAACTGACTGTCTGATGAACAGGGATCCTTGTACACCATTGTTTCGTCACAAAAGACTCTCACAACAATCGGCTTATGAATTAAAGGCTTATTTCTCTGAGAAGTCAAAAAAAACTCTCTGGAACAATATTTGCTGTTCCAATACTCCCGGAGCCAGCCCCAGCTGTGGGGCTGACAGAAAGTACTGAACAGGAGTGTACATCATGATTCTATTCTGTAAGGAATGCGGCCAGCGTTACCGCATCGATGACCGGAAGATTCCCGACAGCACCACGCAGCTGAAATGCCCCCAGTGTTCGGCAGCCATTCTCCTGCCCTCCAACCGGGCGGATGAATCGGAAGAAAGCCCGTTGCCATCCGCCGAAGAAACCCCTGCCGAAACCCGGCCGGATCAGGCCACAGCCCCAAGATCCGGATCTTTTACCCAAAAAATCACCTTTCGCCTGCTCATGCCCTTTGTGCTTATTCTGTTGTCTGTGGCGGGTTGCATCCTGTATTCCTACTGGCAATCCATACCCTCCCTCATGGAAGAGCAGATCAACCAGCGAGCCTTTGCCATATCCCGTTCCTTCAGCGTATCCGTAACCCAACCCCTTCTCCTGAGAAACTATCTCGCCGTGAATCAGTCTGCCGCCCTGCATGCAGAACTGCCCGGCGTCGCCTATGTTGCCGTAAAAAACCGCGAAAACGCCATCGTAACGGGTCTTTTCGGCAGCATGGACCGATTTGACCCGGATTTTTCCAAAAATGCCATTGCCCGAGGCTTTCCCGCAGAAATTCTCCTGATGAATCCCATTGACCAAAACGAGGTATTTTCCGCCCGCAACATTCAGGTGGGAAACCGTAAAATTCATGATGTGGCCGTAACCATACGGGGCAATGGCGGCGTGGTTCATGTGGGCCTTTTCATGGAAGATGCCGAAGCAGCCATCAAAAACAGCCTGAAACCCCTTGCTTTCATTCTCTCCTTTGTCTTTCTGGCAGGGGCCATCAGCCTGATATGGGTCAGCAGCAGCCTGACCGTGCCGCTGAAAAAACTGACCCGCTCTGCCAATGCCATCGCCCTTGGTGAGCTGAATACTCCCGTAAGCATCCAGGGCACAGGAGAAATAGCGGAGCTGGCAAAAGCCATCGAAGCCATGCGCATAGCCATCCGGTCGGCCTTCAACCGGCTTACAAACCGTTCCTCATCCACCGGAGCTTCCCGCCATTAACAAACACCGCCTCTGCAGGAGGGTTTAATCGTGAGACTATCCTTTGCCGTGCTGCTGCTGTCTTTGCTCGCCCTGGTATCCGCATCCGCAGAAACCTACCGCCTTTCCATGCTTCCCCTGCACAGTCCCGAAGAGGTCATGGAAAGAATCAGCCCACTGGCCCTTTATCTTTCCGTCAGAACGGGGAAAAATATTATCCCCGTCATCTTCCGAAGTTACGGGGACTATGAAACAAGAGCCCTCTCCGGCGACATTGCCATTGGCTATCAGAACCCATCCGTATACATCCGCATATCCGATGTGCACGAACCCCTGTTCGTGGCAGAAGACAGCCTTGGCGGAACCCGCTTCAGGGGACTGATCATAACCGCAGCAGACAGCCCCATCCAGTCCATTGAAGAGCTCAGGGGCAAACGGATAGCCATCGTCGGCCGCACATCCACCGGTGGCTACCTGTCTCCCAGACTGGCCCTGATGGAAAAAGGCATTGATCCGGAAAAAGACTGCCACATCATTGAAGCCACGGACAACACCCAGGAAAATGTAATCTTTTCCGTACACATGGGAGAGGTGGATGCGGGCTTTATCCGCGAATCAGCCCTTCACATGGCGGACACCTACCTGCCACCGGGCCGCATCCGGATTCTTGCCGAAGGCCAGTGGATTCCCAACTACTGCCTTTCCGTCCACCGGAATATGCCGGAAGCCGTCAAAACGGCCATCCGGGAAGCTGTCATGGCCATAAGACCCGAAGATCCTGTTCTGAAAAGCCTTCATATCCAGGGCTGGCACCCCATTGATGACGCAGCCTATCATCCCATACGGAGCCTCTCTCCTCCCTGAACCCGGCACAACCCCATGAAGGGCGGACTCGTTTCCGCCCTTCTTTTCACCCAACCCCAACCGTTATCCATTTTTACAAAACCTGCCATTGCACGAAAACCATGGAGTGGTATAATATAAAATTTATGAGCAAACGCCCCTCCCACTGGATTTGATACCCCATGCCACTTGATTCTGACCTTCTCAACCTTGCCTCCATCCTGTTTTGCATCCTTATGCTTTTCCTTTGTTCCGGACTTCTCTATTCCAGACAGAAACTGAAAGAAAAACTTCGGGATACGGAGTATTCTCTTGCCATCAGCGAAGAAAAGCGGCTTTTTATCCAAAAGGGGCAGGAATCTCTGGAACGTTCTCTGGAGAACCTCTGCGCTAAAATATCGGAAGAAAATCAACGCCACTTCCTGGAAATGGCGGACAGAAATTTTCGCCATCATCTGGAAAGCGCCGGTCATGCCATGGAAACAAGGGAGCTGAATTTCCGCAACCTTCTGGATCCTGTGCGGGAAATGCTTGTATCCTATGAAAAGGAAGTACACACCTTTGCCAAAGACCGGGAGCGCACCCTTGGCGACCTGCACCGTCAACTCTCCCTTCTGGGAAAGGCTCAGGAAGACCTTCAAAGCGAAACCCGGCGTCTTGTTTCCGCACTCCGACAGCCCCAGACCCGGGGCCGATGGGGAGAAAGCACCCTACGAAGGGTGGTGGAAATCAGCGGTCTTTCCAGCCACTGCGATTTCATGGAGCAGGTGCACACGGAAAACGAAGACGGACGGTTCCGGCCGGACATGCTGATTTCCCTGCCCGGCGGAAGGCAGGTGGTGATTGATGCCAAGGTTCCCCTTGCCGCCTATCTGGATGCCATGGAGGCGGAGAGTGATGAGAAACGCAAACAGTCCCTCACCGCCCACAGCCGACAGGTAGCGGAACATGTGCGCCTGCTTTCAAAAAAAAACTACTGGCAGCAGTTTCAGCCCTCACCGGAATTTGTCATCCTCTTTATTCCCGGTGAAAACTTCTTTTCCGCCGCACTGAATGAAAAACCGGAACTGCTGGAGCAGGCTGCTGCCAAAAATGTGCTTCTGGCCACACCGGGAACCCTCATTGCCATGCTGAAAACCATTGCCCTTGTATGGAGGGAACAGGAATCCTTTGAAAACAGCAAAAAGATTGTTTCCATGGGAAAAGAGTTGCACCAGCGGCTGCTGCGTTTCTGTGGTCACATGAACAAAATGGGACAGGAACTTGAAAAAAGTGTTAGCACATACAACCAGATGACCGGATCCTTTGAACGCCGCGTGATTCCCTGCCTGCGTCAGTTTGAGGATCTCGGCATTGCCGGGGATACCCGCATTCCCGAACCAGGGCTGGTGGAAAACACCACAAAGCTGAAAGTCTGATCCATAGTGCCCGCACATGAACAGAACCACACCCAGGGAGTCTATCAGGAGCTGAGCCGTATGAATGTCCCGTTTTTTCCCGGAAAGAAGCAAAAAAAGACAGGAAATCCTGCTACGGAAAAAAAGCGGAGCCGCATGGGCTCCGCTTTTTTCCTCACTCTGTTTCTGGTGCTGCTGATCACTCTGGCAGCCTGCTCCGGTAAAACACCGCCCGTCCCACCAAAACAGGAAAGCCCGCCCCCCCTGATCCGGCTGGCCCCGGAAGCCTATCCTGTTTTCGGTGATGACCTCCAGTATGAAGGCCTGCTGTCCGTCCTGTATAAGAGCCTGGAATTCTACAGACGTCTTTCACCGGACCGGCCTGTCCGTTTTGGCGAAGATGTCTATCCAGCAAGCCACATGATCACCACAACCCGGGAGCTGATGGCCATTGTGCACAGCGCCCCGGACCCGGAAACCCTGAACAGGGTAATCAAAGATAATTTCCTTGTATACAGGGCCGCAGGAACCCCACCACCGGGCAGCGAATCAAGGCCTCAGGGGAAAGTACTCTTTACGGGCTATTATGAACCCCTTCTGAAGGGAAGCCTGAGTCCCGGAAAAGACTTCTCTGTTCCTTTACACGGCATGCCCGATGACCTCAGAGAGGTGGATCTTTCACCCTTCGGCCAGGAATATGCGGGCAAACGCATTCGCGGTCGCTGGACAGGCCGGACCTTTGAACCCTATCCGGACAGGGATGCCATCTGTCATGAAAATGCCCTCGCAGGAAAGGCCCCTGTCATTGCCTATCTCTCCTGCCCCATCGACAAATTTTTTCTTCAGGTACAGGGCTCGGGCATTGTGTATCTGGAAGAAGGCGGCTTCATTCGCGTACACTACAGGGGCCAGAACGGCAGAGCCTACCGCTCCATCGGTACCCACCTCATTCAGACAGGCAAAGTGCCCAGAGAAGAGATGTCCATGCAGCGCATCCGTCGGTATCTGGAGGAAAATCCTCAGGAGCAGCGCTCCATCATGGCCTTCAATCCTTCCTATGTCTTTTTCCATACGGTAAGTGAAGGGCCCATCGGTGCCCTTGGCTTCTCCCTCACCCCGGGAAGATCTCTGGCCGTTGACCGGAGAATTTTTCCCGACGGCGCTCCGGTTTTCATTAAAACGCAGAAACCTCTTGTCTATGCCGATGGCAGCATCGCCGCATGGCAGAATTTTTCCCGTTTCATGGCGGCTCAGGATACGGGAGGAGCCATCCGCGGCAGCGGAAGAGCCGATATTTTCTGGGGGAACGACGGGTATGCGGAGATTGCAGCAGGCCACCTGCAGCACCCGGGAGAAATGTATTTTCTGGTGCTAAAAAACCCTGATCCAGCCTGACAACAGAGTGAGGGATACGGAAACAGGAGCCCAAAAAATCAGGTACCGTTCCGGCGGCTGTTCTTTCCGGAACGGTACCTGCTACCAGCCCTTACCTGAAGACAAGGCACCTGTTCCCTACCCTTTTCGCTTGATAACAGCCAGGCTCCCGGGCGGATGCGAACCCCCCATGCTGACGCAATCTCATCCTCAGAATATCTTTCCCTCTGCAGAAGCAGGCAAAATTCGCCGCCTCAGACAGGTTGAGCTCTTTGATTACCATTGCAGCATGCAAGCGTACGGCCCCGCTCCTCCTACGAAACCTTTCTGGCTTTGCGGATCTGCTCAATAAGGGCAGGGACAACCAGAGAGGCATCGCCGACAATGCCATAATGGGCAAAATTAAAAATTTCTGCATTGGAATCTTTATTAATGGCAACAATGGTTTTCGCACCGGACATGCCCGTAGTATGCTGCACCGTTCCGGAAACCCCACAGGCCATATAGAGTTCCGGCCTGACAGTCTTGCCGGTCTGCCCGATCTGGCAGTCATGGGTAATCAGACATGCCTCCACCACCGGACGGGTACCACCGACCTGAGCGTCCAGCTCCCGGGCCAGCTCTTCCAGCTTAGCAAAGGTCCGGGTATCTCCGGCTCCCATCCCCACACAGACAATCCTCTCCGCTTCCCGGATATTGATACCACTGTGCTCCCGCTTTTTAACGGAAAGGACTTTCACCGGATCCGACGCCTCGTCAATGGAAAGCTCCAGCCGGACCACCTCACCCTCACGGGAAGAATCTTTATCCGGCATTTCCATCACTCCCGGCCGTACGGTGGACATCTGGGGCCGGTGATCCGGGCAGAGAATGGTAGCCATAACATTGCCGCCAAAGGCAGGACGGGTGGAAACGAGTATTTTCTTTTCCTCATCAATATCCAGATGGGTACAGTCCGCCGTGCAACCGGTGTGCAGCCGGAAAGAAATACGGGGAGCCAGATCCCGGCCCACGGGGGACGCACCCACAAGCAGTACATCGGGCTTTCTCTTCCGGGCTTCCTCACATATGATATCCGTATAGAGGCCTGTGCGATACTGGGCCAGAGCCGGATCATCGGCAAGAAGAACAATGTCTGCGCCATATGCGATCAGCTCTTCTGCCAGCGCTTGCACATTGTGACCGAGAAGGAAAGCCGTAAGGGGTACACCGAGTTTATCGGCAAGTTTGCGCCCTTCTCCCAGCATTTCCAGGGAAAGGGTGGTACGGGCCAGGTTGCCGTCCTGCTGCTCCGTGAAAACCCATACTCCCTTGTCATCACTGAAATCTTTTACTGTATCCGTCATGATAACTCACCCTGTTAAATAAAATTGTGTTCTTTCAGCTTTTCCACAAGCTTCCGGGCGGATTCTTCAGCATCGCCTTCGAGAATTTCCACCTGTCCCTTGACCCGCTTAGGCGTAAACACCTTGCGCAGCCGTGTGGGCGAACCCTTGAGGCCAAAGTTAGCAGGATCGCCGCCCAGGACATCCATCCCCCATATTTCAATTTCCTTGGCATAGGCTTCCATGATCATGTCCATGGGCGCAACACGGGGTTCATTCAACTCCTTTTCTGCGGTGATGAGGCAGGGCAGGGGGGCTTCCAGTTCCCGCACCATATCGCCCATGTTCTGAAGAACCGAGACCCTGCCCCCTTCACACCGAATATTCAGAGCATAGGAACAAAGGGGCAGTTTCAGATAATCCGCCAGCTCAGGCCCCACCTGTGCGGTGTTGCCGTCCATGGCTTCCACACCGGTTATGACCATGTCAAAATCAGCAATTTTCTGAATGGCAAGGCCCAGAGTATAGGCCGTGGCCCAACAATCGGCGCCACCGAACCGGCGATCCGTCAGCAGGATAGCCCTGTCACAGCCCATGCCCAGTGCTTCCCGCAGGGCTTCCTCCACCTGAGGCGGTCCCATGGACATGACCGTTACTGTGCCACCGTGGCTATCTTTCAGGGTGAGGGCTGCTTCCAGAGCGTTTTTATCATTGGGGTTGATGATACTGGGAAGTCCGGTACGGATCAGTGATCCATTTTCATCCCATGTGACTTCCGTTACGTCCGGGACCTGTTTAATACAGACAATAATGTTCATAATACGTCCTTCAGAGACTCCTTGGGAAACGGCCGAAGGAGTGCCCACGGCCGGTTCCGGATTCTGTCAGCGACCGGCCAGATAGGCCATGCCCGCAATGGTTTTATTGATTTCAAGACTGGAAGCCACAATGCCGCCGTGCATGGCATTCCGGAAGAGCTTTTCCACCTTATATTCCTTGGAGTACCCATAGGAACCATGAATCTGAACCGCCATACGGCAGACCTCCTGGGCCATAGGCACAACAAAAACCTTAAGTTCCGCCGAGGGTACCTCGAAGGGTTGTTTCTGATCCTGAAGCAGTATGGTTCTGTAAACCATAAGACGGCAGGCATCCACTTTGGTTTTCATTTCAGCCAGCATCCAGGTGAACCCCTGCATAAACCCCAGAGGGAAACCACCGACTACACGCTCTTTGCTATAACGGGCCGCTTCTTCCAGAGCACCCTGGGCTCCTCCCACCATCGCCGCACATTGCTGAATACGTTCTCCTGCAATCCACCGCAGCAGAATTTTGAAGCCCTTACCCTGTTCCCCAAGGATATTGGCTTTGGGTACCCGCACATCCTTGAAAAAGACATCGCAGGTGTCCGCGCCATCAAGACCCATGAGCTCATAATGACCGGAAAAGGAAATGCCGGGACTGCTTTTATCAACAATGAAGGCTGTGGTATCCTTTTTACTACCCGTAAGGGACAAATCTTTGGCAAAAAAGACGCCGCAGCCGGGCTTGTTGGCCATGCTGATGAAACGTTTGGTGCCGTTCAGGATAAAATCATCGCCATCGGGCTCCGCCACCATGGTGAGGGCCTTGGGGTCCGAACCGGTTCCAGGCTCGGTAAAAGCCATACTGGCCCAGGAACTGCCATCACAAAGGGGAGGAACAAATTTCTGCTTCATCTCATCTGTACCCCAGTAACAGATGGTTTCCGCAACGGAGTTGTTCATAAAAAAGGGAAGCATGGAGGTGGAACCGGTTTTACCGATCTCTTCTGCAAACAGGATGAGATTAAAATTGGTACTGCCGATTCCACCGAATTCCTTGGGAACATCCATGCCCAGCAACCTTGACTTGGCAAATCGCTGCAGGAGGTCGGGAGGATAGTCGTTGTGCTCGGCCATGTAGGCATCAATTTTGGTGATTTCTTTTTCACAGAAATCCCGGGCCGTTTTCTGAACCATCTTTTCAAGGGGGGAGAAATTGAAATCCATGGCAACTCCTTACATTGGGTTGATTCATAAAAAAAGAGCAGGCAAGCCGGAACAGGGTTTTCTTACCTAGATCAAAAGTTTGAATACATAGCAAATACTTTTTACTGCCTTGCGGACAAATCCACCTTTTTTTGATTTTTTTCCATAAAATCAGGAGAAAATACGAGAAAAAATGTTTTTGCACGGCACAAAGCTAACCACCCATATAGTTTGTATGCAAAAAGATACCAGACTGTTTGTTTCCTGGAATAAAAACAGATATACATTTAAAAAAACAAGAAATAGCATGCTGCATAAAACCATGGGCATTCAAAAAATCCCTGAGTCCCTTTCCACGCACTTCTGCCCTTCAATTATGAGCACATACACATAACAAGCGAGAAAGACTTGTTTTTTTAAAAAACACATACTATTTCAAGGAAAACCTTGACCATTACCTAAATAAGATTTAGTTTGTGTACAATATAATATTCTTTTCGGAACTCCCTCTTTTTTACCAGCGTAAACGGACAAAAACCCAAAAAACCGATATTCACGTGACATAAAATTCCTGATCTGGCAAAAAAACAACCGCCAGAAAATTTGTACACAAAACGTTCTCGCCCAAAGGAGACTTGTATGACAAAAGAACTCAGAGGAATAGACCCCCTGTTCCAGCCCATCCAGATCGGCAGCATGACAGTAAAAAATCGTATTTATATGCCTGCCATGCACCTTGCCATGTGTGATAATTATGAGGTTTCCGATCAGGTTACGGCTTTTTATGAAGAAAGGGCCAGAGGCGGTGCCGGTGCCATCTGCGTGGGCTATGCCTCCGTCAACGAACTTTCCGCCAATATCACCCACATCGGCGCCCACGAAGATGCCCATATTCCCGGCCTCACAAAGCTGGCCAATGCCATAAAACAGCATGAATGCCGTGCGCTGGTGCAGCTGAACCATGCAGGCCGCTACAACCATTCCATGCTGCTGAACGGCAAACAGCCCGTTGCTCCGTCTGCCATTGCCTCCAATCTTACCCGTGAAGTTCCCAGAGAAATGACAAAGGAAGACATTAATCAGACCGTGGCGGATTTTGCTGCTGCCGCAGGCCGTGTCAAAACTGCCGGTTTTGACGGCGTGGAAATCCTGAGCGGCACGGGCTACCTCATCAGCGAATTCCTTTCCCCTTTGACCAACAAGCGGGAAGACGAATACGGTGGTCCCTTTGAAAACCGCTGCCGTTTTGCCATGGAAATCTTTTCAGCCATCCGAAAAACCGTAGGACCAGATTATCCCGTTGTAGTCCGCATGAACGGCAACGATCTCATGCCCGATGGTATGGGCCGGGTGGAGCTGCGGGAATATGCAAGAAAACTTTCCGATTCCCGCCTTGTGGACGCGGTGTGCATCAATGTGGGCTGGCATGAGGCCCGCATTCCCCAGATTGTCACCAGCGTTCCCAGAGGGGTGTATGCCTATCTGGCAAGGGGCATTAAAGAGGTGGTTTCCATTCCTGTGATTGCCAGCCACCGCATCAACGACCCCAAAGATGCCCGCAGGCTCATTGCCGATGACATGTGCGACATGGTGGCCATGGGCCGCAGCCTCATTGCCGATTCCTTCCTGCCGAAAAAAACGGAAGAAGGCCGGGAAAATGAACTTATTCACTGCATTGCCTGCGCCCAGGGCTGTTTTGACAACCTCTTTAAATTCAAGCATGTGGAATGCCTCTGCAACCCGAGGGCAGGCTATGAATTTAAAATGGCTGCGGTTCAGACAGATACGGCTAAAAAAGTCTTTGTCATCGGTGGGGGGGCCGCTGGCATGAGTGCCGCTCTCGCAGCCAAAGAGAAGGGCCACGACGTTACCCTTTTGGAAGCTTCCAGCCGCCTGGGAGGCCAGCTCTATCTGGCAGCCGCACCTCCGGGACGGGAAGAATTTGCAGAGCTTGCAAAGGACCTTGCCACCCAGGTGCAGGTGAACAATATCCGGGTCATGCTGAAAACCACGGTGGATAAGGCCCTGCTGGAAAAAGAAAAGCCCGATGCCGTTATCCTTGCCACCGGTGCGGAACCCATCTCCCCCCCCATTCCCGGTGCAAACCTTCCCCATGTGGTGCAGGCCTGGGATGTGCTGGAAGACCGGGCCCATACGGGTAAAAACGTGGTTGTCATCGGCGGGGGTGCCGTGGGTGTGGAAACGTCCATCTTCCTTGGGGAAAAGGGCACTCTTTCCGGAGAGGAGCTGAAGTTTCTCTTTGTAAACAGGGCCGATGACGTGGACAAACTCTATGAGCTGGCCACAAAGGGCACCAAGAACGTAACCCTCATCGAAATGACCCAGTCTGTGGGCAAAGACATCGGAAAATCCACCCGCTGGACCATGCTGCAGGAAATGAAGCGCATCGGTATCCGCACGGATGTAACCACCAAAGCTCTTGAAATCACAAAAGAAGGCGTAAAGGTGGAAGGCAACGATGGCCTTGAGATGATCCCTGCTGACTCCGTAGTACTGGCCGCAGGCTCAAAGCCCGTTTCCGCACTGAAAGAAACAGTGGAAGGCCTTGGCATTTCCTGTCAGGTCATTGGTGATGCGGCAAAAATCGGCCTTGCCTTTGACGCCGTTCATCAGGGGTATGCTGCTGGAAGGGCTGTGTAAGGGTTCATTCTATACGGTTTTGCAGTGTGTGTGGCACACAGGCCATTTGTTCATGACGCAATCTTATTCGGGAGCTTCTTGGCCTGTGCTGAATCGCCAAAACTTGTCGGCACAGGCAGGATGAACATTTTTATTGCCATAGCAAACTGAAGTACGCTGCCTTTTGTGCCGACTTCAGACAGTTGGCGATTCTTTACGCACAGGCCTTCGAAGCTCTGATCCGAAACGATTGCGATGTCACTTACAAAGGGCCTGTGCGCCTTGTCAATGCCCAGCTTATTTTCATGAGATGACAGTGTTGTAGCATCAACAGAGTCTGAACAGATTTTAATTTCCCGCCATAAATGCTCCGGACACCTTATTTTAAGGAAAGGGTCCGGAGTTTTTTATCTGAAATCCTTCCGCAGCAATAAACAGAATGGCCTGCCGTCAAAGGCTGAGATCCATCTGGATACCCGTCAGCATCTCCTCCGTATCCGCCGCACGGATGGCCTGCACACAGCGCAGCCCATCTCCTGTATCTTCCCTTGACGTGTGTACCCTGACGCTGCGGGGAGGGCCGATATCATGGTGGTATCGGATAGCAAGCTTTCTGATGCGGCAGGGAAAAAGCTCCGATGGCGAAAGGGCTTCCAGCGCCCACTTGAGGTAGGCAGCATTATTGGCATGGCGGTTGTAGTCCATATCTTCCTGAAGTACTGTAAAATCCATGGCCTGAGCCCTATCCGGTGGCAGAGGTATCTCATCAGAATCAAAAGGAATGCTTCCGTCATTCTCGCAGAGTTCCGGAGGCATGGCCCTCGACAGCCGTACCGGCTTCCCCGTATTTTTATCCACCAGCACCCAGGCACAGGTACTTCCCATAAGGAGCTGACCCTTTTCATCAAACAATTCAAAGCGGCGGATCTCATAGAGCCTGCGGAGAGGCGCCCGCCACGACCGCAGGGTAAACACCTCATCCCATGCGGGGAATCGATAAAAATCAAAGTGATATCTGTTCACCACCCATATTTTGTCCTGGGCTGCCACATGCAGAGCCGAAACACCCAGAGCAAAGGCATGACGGCTGGCAATATCCTGGCAGAGGTTCAGCACCGACACCGGCTTCAGACATCCATCCAGCCCCACATGAGAATAGGGCACCCTGCCGGTCTGAGTAAATACAGCGTTCATATCTTCTTTATTCATACATACTTCCTGCTCGTAACGGTCAGGAGAAAGGCGGAGCCCCATGCTCCTCCAGAGACAGAGTTCCTACCCGTGCATTGTACCGCCGGTGGCAAAATCACTGGGCGAAAAATCATCAAAACGGATCCAGATCTTGGAAGGATCCACCTCCATATGCTCAGAAACAATGCGGGTGATTTCTTCGGCAACCTTTTTTTTCTGTTCCTGACTTCGCCCTTCCTTAAGGGCAATGGTGATAATAGGCATTCATTTCTCCTTCTTCATGAAAAACAACAGAGAGCAGACATGACGGACTGCCACGGCAAATGCTACAGCATAGCTACATATCTTTCCACAGCCTCTGCACTGGCCATACCATCCATGGCCGCCGATGCAATACCACCAGCATAACCCGCCCCCTCACCACAGGGGAAGAGACCGTATACCTCCGGATGCATGCGGGTCTGGGGGTCTCTTGGTATACGAACGGGTGAGCTGGTACGGGATTCCACCGCCAGAAGGGTGGCCTCTTCAGTCAGGTATCCCCGGTGACGACGATCCAGAAGGCGAAGACCCTCGGAAAGCCCCTTTGTCACCACAGGCGGCAGCCACTGATGCAGGGGAGCACTGTATATACCCGGGATATAGGATGTCCGGGGAAGATCCGCAGACAGCCGCGCAGCCACAAAGTCAGAAGCCCGCTGGGCAGGAGCTTTCTGGCTGCCGTCTCCTTTTCGGAAAAGAAACTGCTCAACCGCCTGCTGAAAATGGAGTCCGGCAAAGGGATTTCCATCCGGATCATCAAGATCCGTAAGCCGGAGTTCCGTTACCAAACCCGCATTGGCAAAGGGTCCGCTGCGTTCGGCAAAGCTCATGCCATTTAAAACCAGCTCCCCCGGAGCTGTGGATGCGGGAACCACAGATCCTCCCGGACACATGCAAAAAGAAAAAACCCCTCTGCCCGAAGCCTGGCAACTGATTCGGTAGGAAGCGGGCGGCAGGGCAGGGTGGCGGGGCGATGCCCCATAAAAAATCCGGTCTATGCGTTCCTGAGGATGCTCGATGCGCACCCCCATGGCAAAGGGCTTGGCCTCCACAAGAACACCCTTTTCATGGAGAAGGGCATACACATCACGGGCCGAATGGCCCGTGGCAAGGATCAGGGCATCGCCTTCCACCCTTTCCCCGTCTTCCAGCACCGCAGCCCGAAAACGTCCGTCTTTTGCCATAAAATCCTTCATAAAGGCATTGAAATGCACCTCGCCACCTGCGGAGACAATGGCTTCCCGCATGGCTTTTACAATGGCCGGAAGCCGGTTGGAGCCGATGTGGGGATGGGCCTCCGTACGGATGGATGCACTGGCACCAAAGGTGCGGAAGAGATCCAGTACCCTCCGGATATCTCCCCTTTTTGTGGCACGGGTATAAAGCTTGCCATCGGAATAGGTGCCAGCCCCCCCTTCGCCGAAACAATAGTTGGAATGGGGATGCACCTCACCTTTGTACAGGGTCTTAATGTCAAAAAGACGGGAACGCACATCCTTTCCCCGTTCCAGCACAAGGGGCTGGATGCCCCTTTCCAGAAGACGTAAAGCCGCAAAATATCCCGCAGGTCCGGCACCTGCAATGACAACCCTTCTGCCGGAAAGGGCCTTCGGTTCAAAACCCCGGATTTTTTCCAAAGGCGGGGCTTCGTCTTCCCAGCATTCAATCAGAAGAACAAAAAGGGGCTTTCTGCCCCTGGCATCTAAAGACTGTTTACGGATGCGCCAGTCAAAACGCTTTGGATCTCCGGGTGCTGCCCTGGCAAGGATCATGTGGTGGAGCTTTTCTTTGTCTTCCATCTCTTCCGGAGAAACCCGTATGTCAAAACGTTGCATGGTTGCTTCTTTATTGGAGGGTAAATATTATTGCACCGGTTAAGGCCGGAATTTTATGACTTCAAGATTTTTAAGTATTTTATAGTGTTTATCATTGGCGGTAAGAACGGGCAGGCCCTGTGAAATTGCAGTGGCTCCTATCAGGGCATCTGCCAGCGGTATGGAATGGCTGAGATAATGCTGCTCTACAAAAAACATTGCCTGAATGGATATTTCTTCTGAAATATAAATGATTTTTGACTTCCAGTTGTGGAGAGCCTTACGAAGGGCATTGAGTTCGCCTTTATTTCTCATACCCTGAACCAGCTCCATATATGTAACAACGGAAACGAAAAAAATCCCGGCCTCCTCAATGATACGGTATGCCTTTTCATTTCCCTTCATGTACCAGATCAGGACATCGGTATCGACAAGCATTCAAAATCTTTCTTTTCTTAAGCCACGGACATAGGCAGCCACATCCTGAATTGTATCCTTATCTTTCCAGATTCCAAACAGTTCGTTTTCAGCAGGATCTTCTTTTTTTTCACTGTAGGGTATTAGCTTTGCGCAGGGTTTGCTGCGATAGGTTATGATCACTTCCTCACCCCTGCTTATTGTATCCAAAAGCCTTTTTGAGTTAAACCGAAGCTCTTTTGCCGTTGCTTTCATGGTCTGTCCTCCATTGCTTGAAGTTTATATCTTGAAATATAAACTGCTGGACAGGCTGTGTCAATTTTTTCCCGGAGCAGAATGATCTGTTCCCATGTAGCGCTGCCAGATATGTCGAACCCCTTCCCTGAGTTTTTCAAACCGGAATTCCGGTACACGGGAAGGCTGATTCTGAAGATTTTTCCGGTGCACGGCCACCCGGAAAAGCAGATAGGCGCTGCGTAGAAAGGTGGCCTCTTCCGGCCGCATGACCCCGGTTTCCGAAAGGGTTTCCAGAATGCGGATGTTGTCCGTCCAGCGGGTGATGGCCGGAGTATCGTGGGCATGGGCCAGAACCATATACTGAACCAGAAACTCGATGTCCATGATACCGCCGGGGTCCTGCTTGAGATCAAAAATACCCGGCTCCGGTCTGGCATGGGCGCTGCGCAGTTTTTCCCGCATATTCACAATTTCTGTCCGAAGGGGCCCACTCTCCCTTTTCAGGCAGAGCACTTCACGGCGGACGGCTTCAAAACGTTCCGCCATGCGGTGGTTGCCACAGACAGGCCGGGCACGGACAAGGGCCTGATGCTCCCAGGTCCAGGCCTGACGGCGCTGATAATCTGCAAAGGCGGCAACGGGCACCACAAGAATCCCCGTATTGCCGTCGGGCCTCAGTCGCAGGTCAGTTTCGTACAGGGTACCTGCACGGGTATGGGCCTTGAGGCAGTGAATCACCCTCTGACCGAGGCGGGTGAAAAACTGGGATGAAAGCAGGGGCTTTTCTCCGCCTTCGGTCATGCCTTCCGTATCTTCATGGAGAAAAACCAGATCCAGATCCGAACCATAGCCCAGCTCAAGCCCTCCGAGCTTGCCATAGGCAATAACAGCAAAACCCCAGCCTTCCATGGGTTTTTCATGAATATCCAGCGGCCTCCCATGGCGCTGGACCAGATTCCTGTGAGAAAAATCCACAATTTCATTCACCACACACTCGGCAATTTCCGTAAGACGGTCACTAACCTTCATCAGGGGGAATTCCCCTGTCACGTCAGCCGCCGCCACCCGCAGAAGACCGGACTGTTTGAACACACACAGGTTTTCCAGTCGGGTTTCCAGATCCTCCGGATCCAGTTCTTCCATACGACGACGGAGATCTTCCACAAGCTCCCCCCGCACTGGCGGACGGTAAAGGGTGCGGGGATCCAGAAGTTCATCCAGCAACACGGGGTGGCGGGAAAGAAAATCCATAATCCACGGGCTGGCATTGGCCAGACGTACCAGATGATCCAGGGCGGAAGGATATTCCAGAAAAAGAGCCAGATAGGTGCTACGGCGCTGAATGGCCTTCAACAGGTCGAGAATACGACCAAGGGCCTGTGCCGGGTTCTCGCCTCTGGCACAGGACTCCAGCAGAAAAGGCATCAGAGTATCCAGCCGACGTTTGCCCTGACTGCTCATGGCCTGGGCCTGAAGGCTGTCACGAAAATACCCGAGCATGCGAATGGCGGCAGATGGATCTCTGTAGCCGACCTGAGCAAGAAGACCTTCTGCCCTGTCCGTATCCATGTGTGGCTGGGTCCACAGGGCTACCATGGGTCGCACGGATTCCCTGCTTTCATCATCAACGGTCAGCAGCTTCCGGAAGTGGGCATGCACCCGCTGACGGTGACCCTCCAGATCAGCCATAAAAAGACCCCAGTTTTCAAAACCCATGGCGGCCGCCAGGGCTTTTTGGGGCACGTCTTCCTTTGGCAGGAGGTGGGTCTGGCGGTCTTCCCAAGCCTGAATGCGGTGCTCCGTATGGCGGAGAAAAACATAGGCATTCGTAAGATTTTCCCTTGTTTCCGGAGGAATAAAGCGAAAACGAACAAGGGTTTTCAGAATTTTCAGAATTTCCCGCTGCTGAAGACCCGGCACCACCCCCCCCCGGAGCAGCTGAAAGGCCTGACCGAAGAATTCCACTTCCCGAATACCGCCGGAACCGGTTTTGATATTATTTTCCATCCCTTTTTTACGGATTTCCAGCATGATGGACTGTTTCATTTCACGCAGACTGTCAAACACACCAAAATCCAGATACCTCCTGAAAACAAAGGGTTTCAGGCTTTCCATCAGCTCCCTGGCGTCATCTTCATTACCGGAAACGGGACGGCATTTGATAAGGGCATAACGTTCCCATTCCCGACCCTGGGTCTGATAGTAAAACTCCATGGCATCAAAATGCATGACCATGGGACCGTTTTCGCCAAAGGGCCTCAGCCGTAAGTCCACACGGAAAAGGGGCCCTCCGGTGTTCCCGCTGAAAACCGCTGTCAGCTTACGGGCAAGGCGGGTAAAGAAGGTCTCGTTGGTTATGATGTCCGGACCACGGGTCTCTCCCGGTTCGGGGTAAGCATAGATCAGGTCGATGTCCGAAGAAAAATTCAGCTCACCGGCCCCCAGCTTTCCCATGGCCAGAACCACAAGTCGCTGACATTTTCCGGACTCCTCTCCCACGGGTTCTCCATAAAGGGACGCCATTTTTGCATGAAGATAGCTGGCAGCTCCGTCCACCACGGCTTCGGCCAGTTCGGAAAGGGAGGCCATGGTTTCCCCCAGGGAAGCTCTGCCGGAAAGGTCCCTGAAGCAGATTCCCATCATGGAAAGATGGCGGATTTTTCGCAGGCACAGAGACAGAAGACTTTCGGAATCCACGGTCTGAAGTGCCGCAAAAACCCTTTCTCTGGCCGGTCCGGGGAAAGCCGTCAGCCCACCCCCATCCATAAGCTCCCCAAGGGTGTCCGGATCCCGGAGCAGACCCCTTGCAAAAAAATCACTCATGGCAGCCACCCGGCGCAGATCATCCCCAAGCCCATCGGGAAGGGAGCCGGAAGCTGCATCCAGCAAGGCAAGGGTATCCGGATGGCGTTGTGCCAGAAGGTCCAGAAGCTCCACGGATATCAGAGGAACTGGGGTTTGCATTTCTTCTGTCATACAGATTCTTTCTCGGCTTCCGTCATGCGGCAGGATGCCGTATGTTGTTGTTTTCCGCCTTGATAACAGGTCTTTTTTTCAGCGACAACCCCATGTTTTTTCAAATTTTTAAAACATGTTTCGCATATTTCCGGAGAAGAAATACGGTGGTCTGCCTTTTCCTCGCCTGATGCACCTGAATTCAAGGCTCATTTTTTGATGATAGTGCCTTCAGAAATGGATGCCGGAAGGGATTCCAGTTTCATGGTTTCAAATTGAATGAAATCAAAAGGATGGATCATATCGTTCCCTTTCAGTAATGCACGGCCAGCCAGATGGTTTCCACATCGGAAGCCGTCCATTCCACCCTGTGCTCGGATCGGGCGGGAATAATCAGATAGTCCCCCGGCTCCAGAATAACGACGGATTCAGGATCTTTGAACCGTATCCCGGCCCGGCCCTGCACCACAAGAACAAACTCATTTTTTTCCTGATCGTACCAGAAGCCCTCAGGTGAGGCATGACCCTTTGACAGAATACGCTCAATCACAAGTCCCTGATGCCGGACAAGGGGCTCTATAATTTCTTTTTCCATAGGGGAGGGCAGATTGGCGAACAGGGACTCTTTCATGGTATTTCCTTTCTTCTTCAAGGCTTTGAGATGGAAAAACCTGTATAAAAAAACATACCACCTTACACATTTCAAAAAAATATGACGCTTTTTTGCAAACATGGTAGAAAAAAGACATTCTGTTCAGCCCGCACACAACATTACACATTTGCAACATTACAATACCTGCAGACGAGCCCGGCCCGGAGATGCCCCCTTTTTACCCTGCAAGCAAGGGGAAACCGACTTTTTCCCCTTCCACCGGCAGAAATACCCATTCCGCCCCATTCCCTCAAGGGCCGCCCCTGCCTTACAGCATAACAGCTTTTTCCCATACACATAAAAGAACAACCCGGCTCCACAGGGCTGCGCCGGAGCCCCAACAAATTACATTTTTGTATCACACATCACAAAAACATCTTTTATGGCAAATAATTCGTCCTTGAAAAAGGGATAGCCAACGCAAGACCCGAACAAAACAAAAACCATAAATACCATTCTTTATTAATAAAAAAGCAATACAAAGAAAAAACATATCAAACATGGCATGATTGATGCAAAAACCCCAAAGAGCAGGGAACTCTTCACTACGTCCCCAAGCCTTTTTCTGAAGGAGACAGATATATGTGCCGTTTATTTGCCGTAACCAGCGACACGCCCCTTTCCCCCATGAAGGCTCTGGAAGCACTGGATGCCATGAGGGAAGGCCATGACGGTTCCGGAGTGGGACTGTTTATGCGGGATCTGGGCGGCCCCTTTGCCACCATCAAGGGTGCTCCCATCCTCTCCGGGATTTTCACGGACGCAGGACTTAAAAAACTCGATGCCCTTATGATGGACATTGGGTTCATGACCAAATACCGCATGGGAATCCGCCTGCCGGACACCCCGCCCGAAGGAACACCATCCCGGGACATCTACCTGATCCGTGCCTACGACTATCCCAGAGCCTGGGAAAATCTGGCGGAAGAAGAAAAGCTGCGCCGCCTCCTCAAAGTCAGGCTGCAGCTCCGCGAAATGGGCGAGACCGATGGAGATATGATTGTGTTCTCCTTCTGGCCGGATGTGGTCATGATCAAGGAAATCGGTGATCCCCTGACCGTGGGCCGCTATCTGGATCTCGACCGCCATGGCATAACCGCCCGGGTCATCATGGCCCAGGGACGTCAGAACACCAATTATGCCATCAACCTCTATGCCTGCCACCCCTTTTTTCTGGAAGGTTTTGCCACCATGACCAACGGGGAGAACACCGCCTTCATTCCCGTAAAGGAATTTCTGGAATCCCGGGGTTTTGACGGCTACATCGGCTTTCAGTCGGACTCCGAGGTCTTTGTTCACATCCTTCATTATATGAGCCGCTTTCTGGACCTGCCCCTGGATGCCTACAAGCACATCATTACCCCCCTCAATGATGCAACCATGGATATCCATCCCAATTCCAGAATGCTGCGACTGCTCAAACAGAGCTGCCGAAGACTGATCATTGACGGACCCAACTGCATCATCGGCAATCTTCCGGACGGCACTCTCTTCATGGCTCAGGACAGCAAAAAACTCCGGCCCGGAATTGTGGGTGGCAAGCCCGGCATATGGGCCTTTTCATCGGAAGTCTGCGGCCTGGACACCGTGATCCCGGACAGGGATAAAAGCAAAGATGTTCAACCCATGCACCTCGATATGGCCATGGTGGGCCCGGATCGCAAGGAGGTTAGAGTATGTCGGCAAACGGACAGATTATCCCGTCAAGCTTAAGCATCAGTGATTTGCCCTGGCAGATCCGCTGGGATCAGGACAAATGTACCCTCTGCGGCAGCTGCACCGCCGTATGTCCGGTGAACGCCATAGAACTGGGAGTATTCCGCAAACGGGAAATCAAAGCAGGCACAGGGTTTGCGGAAAAACCATCCTCCTCCCAGACTGTCCGCTACGGCATCCGCCAGCGTACCAGCCCGGCCTATGCCTGCGTGGGCTGTGCCATGTGTTCTTTAGTCTGTCCCAATGATGCCATTGCTCCCGCCCGCAATGATGGCAGCGACAGGCTTCGCTACCACATCAATCAGGGAGGCCAGCCCAGAAGCAGGGGCGGGCGGCGGAACGATTCTTCGGGCCTTCTGGATCAGATTAAATTCATCCGTATTTCCATGCTCACGGATCCGGCACTGGACGCAGGACGCCACACCTTTGACGTGAATACCCTTCTGGGCCGGGTGCTGGAACCCAGAGATGCCCTGAAGCACCAGCGAGAACACGGATGGATGCCCCCCGTTCGGGAAATCTATCCTCTGGTCATCGGCGGCATGAGCTTCGGCGCCCTTTCGCCTACCATGTGGGAAGGCCTTCAGATGGGAGTGGCCTACCTCAATGAGGAAATGGGCATGCCCGTGCGGATCTGTACGGGAGAGGGCGGATGCCCGCCAAGACTTCTGCGCTCCCGTTTCCTCAAATATGTGATTCTCCAGATTGCCTCCGGCTATTTCGGCTGGGATGAGATCATCCACGCCATTCCCGAAATGAAGGAAGACCCCTGCGCCATAGAAATCAAATATGGTCAGGGAGCCAAGCCCGGAGATGGCGGACTTCTCATGTGGCATAAGGTCAATAAACTGATTGCCGCCATCCGCGGTGTACCGGAAAGGGTCAGCCTGCCAAGCCCTCCCACCCATCAGACCCAGTATTCCATAGAAGAATCCGTGGCCAAGATGATCCAGAGCATGAGCATGGCCTGGGGATTCCGGGTTCCGGTCTATCCCAAGATATCCGCCACATCCACAAGCCTTGCGGTGCTCAACAACCTCACCCGAAACCCCTATGCCGCAGGACTTGCCATTGACGGTGAAGACGGAGGAACCGGGGCCGCCTACAATGTGTCCATGAATCACATGGGGCATCCCATCGCTTCCAACCTGCGGGACTGCTACGTAAACCTTGTGAAGGTAGGCAAGCAGAATGAAATTCCCCTTTTTGCAGGGGGCGGTGTAGGCAAAAACGGCAACCTCGCAGCCAATGCGGCCGCCCTCATCATGATGGGCGCTTCCGGAGTGCAGACAGGTAAATACATCATGCAGGCCGCAGCAGGCTGCCTCGGCTCCGAGCAGGACCGCTGCAACATCTGCAACATCGGGCTCTGCCCCAAGGGCATCGCCTCCCAGGATCCAAGAATCTACCGCAGACTGGATGCGGAAAAGGTAGCCGAACGGGTGGTGGACCTCTATCTGGCCTTTGACATGGAGCTGAGAAAGATTCTTGCCCCTCTTGGCCGTTCCACCTCCCTGCCCATCGGCATGTCCGATGCCCTGGGAATCAACGATTACCATACCGCCGAACGCCTCGGCATCCGCTATGTGGTGTAGGAGGAAAGCATGCAGAACACGACAACGTTTATTATAGAAGGCAGGGATAGTGACGGTATCCGCCTGGAGTCCCGCCTTCTGGAAGAACATATTCAGGAGGCCGTCCATGCGGGCTTCCGCAGGCTGGAAATCCGGGCGGCGGGTCAGCACGGCATCGGCGGCAGACTCTGGCAGACAGAAGAACCCGTACGTATACGCATCGAAGGTACAGCGGGCCAGCGCCTGGGGAGCTTCGGCTATCCCAACACAGAAATAGAAGTCATGGGTTCCGCCTCCGAAGACACGGGCTGGCTCAATGCCGGAGCCACCATACTCGTCCATGGCAATGCCGGTAACGGAACCTGCAACGGCATGGCCCAGGGCAAGGTCTGGGTAGCCGGATCCGTGGGCTCCCGCAGCATGACCATGACCAAACGCAACCCCCGTTTTGAACCACCCGAACTCTGGGTTCTTGGTTCCGCCGGAGATTTTTTCGGAGAATTCATGGCAGGCGGAAAAGCGGTTATCTGCGGATGGCAGCCTCAGAATCCTGCCAATATTCTGGGGCACCGGCCCATGGTGGGCATGGTGGGCGGTCAGGTCTTTTTCCGGGGCCCCATGAACGGATTCAGTCAGCCCGATGCCCGCATGGTTCCCATTGAAGAAGAAGACTGGGTCTGGCTGAAAAAGGGGCTTTCGGATTTTCTTATAAAAATTCAAAAACCCGAACTCTACGACATCCTCAGCGTACGGGAAGACTGGCAGTGCCTCGCAGCCCGCTCTCCCATGGAAAAACGGGAGGTGGAGCGCCGCTCCATGGCGGATTTCCGCAAAGGCATCTGGGACAAAGAGCTGGGCAAGGGCGGACTCATCGGTGATCTGACGGATCTGGACATGAGCCCCATCCCCCTGATTACCAGAGGAAGACTGCGGCGCTTTGTACCCGTATGGGAGAACCGGAAATACAAAGCCCCCTGTGAAGGCACCTGTCCCACGGGCATTCCCGTTCAGCAGCGCTGGCAGCTGATCCGGGAAGGCCGCATGGACGAAGCCGTGGATATGGCCTTGAGCTACACGCCCTTTCCCGCAACGGTCTGCGGTTATCTCTGTCCCAACCCCTGCATGGAAGCCTGCACCCGAAGCAGTGCCTTTATGGCCCCTGTGGATATAAAACCCCTGGGAAAAGCTTCCGTTACCGCATCCATGCCGATATTTCCCCCCGCCGATGGCAGAAAAGTAGCCGTTGTCGGTGGCGGGCCTGCGGGTATTTCCGTGGCCTGGCAGCTCCGATCCAAAGGGCATGATGTGGTAATTCTGGACCGGAGCGAGGTGCTGGGCGGAAAAATGCGCTCTGTGATTCCCGAATCCCGCATTCCACAGGAAGTACTGAAAAAAGAACTGGAAAGGGTTGCGGAAATCATACCCCACATCCACCTCAAACAGTCCCTTACCCGAAAGGATGTGGAGCGGCTGAAAAGCGACCACGACCACATCATTATAGCCACCGGCGCATCCGCACCCAGACGCCTTAGGATAGAAGGCGGAGAGCGGCAGATCACTTCCCTTGATTTTCTGGAACAGGCCAAAGCCAACACCCTAAAACCCGGAAAAAATGTGGTGATTATCGGTGCGGGCAACGTGGGCTGCGATGTGGCAACGGAAGCAAAACGTCTGGGCGCAGAGAACATCACCCTCATAGACATACAAAAACCAGCTGCCTTTGGTGTGGAAAAGGAAGATGCGGAAAAAGCCGGTGCCGTCTTCCGCTGGCCCTGTTTCACCAAAGCCCTCACGAAAGAAGGCGTGCTGCTTGAAAACGGTGAGCTGATTCCGGCGGACACCATTGTAACATCCATAGGCGACATGGCAGTGCTGGATTTTCTGCCGGAAAGTGTGGTGGTGGAAAAGGGACGCATCCGGGTCAATGAATACGGACAGACCACGGACGCTCAAATCTTTGCCATCGGCGACATGGTGGGGCAGGGCCTCATCACCGATGCCATCGGTGCGGGACGCAGAACAGCCCAGGCCATCGACGACATGGCCAAAGGCAGGCTTCCGGAAATGGATGCAAGGGAAATACTGAAACTGGAAAGGGTGCATCTGGAATATTTTGATCCCCGCATTCCTCCGAAGGAAGATCTGGGTGGCTGCGGTTCCCAGTGTGCCTCCTGCGGCAACTGCCGTGATTGCGGTATCTGTGTGGAGCTCTGTCCCGGAGGAGCCATTTCCAGAAAAGACCTTGGAAAAAACAGCTTTTCCTATGAAGTGGACGCAGATCGCTGCATGGCCTGCGGATTCTGCGCCGGTGCCTGCCCCTGCGGCATCTGGGATCTGCATCCGGCCGAACCCATCGGATAGTTACAGGGGCAGCCTTTACGGGTGCCCGCGGACAGCCACATGCAGACACCGGACAGGGGCAGGGATACATTGCGACTACCTTGTTTTTTCTCTACGGCTCTTTACACAAAACAAAAACAGTGCTAACTGAATAAGGTTTTTCATTATGGCATCAATCACTCTGCCTGTATTTTTATTTTGTGAAAAATGGCGCATTTTTCCTTCGGGGATTACTGCGCCGTTTCCATGCAAGGGGGTTCAATGAAAGCAATTCTGGCCCTGGAAGACGGCCGCATTTTTCCCTGCACAAGCTTTACCGGAGCAGGAGAAGCAGGCGGCGAAGTGGTGTTCAACACCAGCATGACCGGCTATCAGGAAGTTCTCACCGATCCTTCTTACAGGGGGCAGATGGTCACCATGACCTGTCCCCTCATGGGCAACTACGGCGTCAACCCGGAAGATGTGGAATCCGACCGCATTCAGGTGGCGGCCTTCATTGTCAGGGAATATCAGGATTTTTACAGTAACCACAGGGCCACATCATCCCTTGCGGCCTATCTGAAATCCCAGGATGTGATGGGCATTGAAGGTCTGGACACCCGTGCCCTTACCCGACACCTCCGGGAAAAAGGTGCCATGCGTGCCGTCATTTCCACCCTGGAAACGGATACGGTAAAACTTGTGGAAAAGGCAAAAGCCCTGCCATCCATGACTGGCCGGGATCTGGCAAGGGAGGTTTCCACAGAAATACCCTACTTCTGGCGGGACGGACGGCGCATTTCCCTGGGGCCTTCGGCAGAACTCAATGAAAACATATGGAAGAAAAACAAAAACCATACGGTGGCAGCCTTTGACTTCGGAATAAAATACAATATTCTCCGTTCTCTGGAAACGGCAGGCTTTGAGGTGCTGGTTCTTCCCGCCACCACATCCGCCTCCACGGTCAAGGCCCTGAATCCAGACGGTATTTTCCTTTCCAACGGCCCCGGAGACCCCGAACCCGTAAGCTATGCCGTACAAACCATCGGCGAGCTGATCGGCTTTAAGCCCATCTTTGGTATCTGCCTTGGTAATCAGCTATTAGGCCTTGCCATGGGTGCCAAAACCTTCAAACTGCCCTTCGGGCACAGGGGCGGCAATCAGGCCGTACGCAACGAGGTCACAAAACGCGTGGAAATCACCAGCCAGAATCATGGTTTTGCCGTAGACATCAGCACACTGGACTCCGCCCTTGTCACCGTTACCCACGTGAATCTCAATGATGGCACACTGGAAGGCTTCCGGCACAACACCCTTCCCATATTCACGGTGCAGTACCATCCGGAAGCCTCCCCCGGCCCCCATGACGCCCATTATCTGTTTAATGATTTTTCTGAAATGGTGGCGGAGCAAAAGAATAAAAAAACAAAAGGGGTCTGACCCCTTTTTTGTACGGAGAAGACACTTCCATGCCAAAACGGACGGATATCCATAAAATCATGATTATCGGCGCAGGCCCCATCATCATCAGCCAGGCCTGCGAATTTGACTACTCCGGTACCCAGGCCTGCAAAGCCCTGCGGGAAGAGGGCTATGAGGTGGTGCTGGTCAACTCGAACCCCGCCACCATCATGACGGACCCGGAAACCGCAGACCGCACCTACATTGAGCCCGTAACCCCGGAAACCGTGGCCCGCATCATTGAAAGGGAAAGGCCGGACGCCATCCTGCCCACCCTGGGGGGCCAGACCGGACTCAATACAGCCCTGAGCCTTGCCCGCATGGGCGTTCTCGAAACGTACAGGGTAGAGATGATTGGTGCCTCCATAGACGCCATTGAAAAGGCCGAAGACAGGGAACGCTTCCGGGATGCCATGAACAAAATCGGCCTTCGCATTCCAAAGAGCGGCTTTGCCCATAACATGGATGAGGTCCGAAGCATCGGAAAAGAAATCGGCTTTCCCATCATTATAAGACCGAGCTTCACCCTGGGCGGTACGGGCGGCGGCGTTGCCTACCACATGGAGGAACTGGAGCGGATGGCAAGGGCAGGGCTGGATGCCAGCCACATCACCCAGGTCATGCTGGAAGAATCCGTTCTCGGATGGAAGGAATATGAGCTGGAAGTGGTGCGGGACAGGGCCGACAATGTAGTCATTATATGCTCCATAGAAAATATTGATCCCATGGGGATTCATACGGGGGATTCCATCACCGTTGCCCCGGCCCAGACCCTTTCCGACCGGGAATATCAGGTGATGAGGGATGCGGCCATTGCCATCATCCGTGAAATCGGCGTGGATACGGGCGGCTCCAATGTTCAGTTTGCCGTAAACCCTGAAAACGGGGAAATGATCATCGTAGAGATGAACCCCAGGGTTTCCCGCAGCTCGGCCCTGGCATCCAAGGCCACGGGCTACCCCATTGCCAAAATCGCCGCCAAGCTGGCCGTGGGCTATACCCTGGATGAGCTGAAAAACGATATCACCGGTGAAACACTGGCCGCCTTTGAGCCAAGCCTTGATTATTGTGTTGTGAAAATTCCTCGCTGGACCTTTGAAAAATTTCCGGAAAGCCCGGATGTGCTCACAACGGCCATGAAAAGCGTTGGAGAAACCATGGCCATAGGCCGTACCTTCAGAGAAGCCCTGCAGAAAGCCCTGAGAAGCCTTGAGATTGGCCGCTTCGGCCTTGGTGCCGACGGTCGGGATATCGAGGATCTCGAAGGAAGAAAACCCGGTCAGGCGGAGATTTATCACAAACTTGCCACCCCCAACTCCCGCCGTCTTTTCTATATCCGGGAAGCTTTCCGCCAGAAAATGAGCGTGGAAGCCATCCATGAGCTGACCTCCATAGACCCATGGTTTCTCCACCAGATCCGTGTGCTTGTTTCCTTTGAGGATACCATCCGCAGGGCCGGAGAAAAAATGGACAAAGACCTTCTTCTGCAGGCCAAGCAGATGGGTTTTTCCGATGTGCAGATCGCATGGCTTACGGGAAGTACTGAAAAAAAGATCTCGGAAAAACGCAAAGAACTTGGCCTTGCTCCGGTCTTCAAGCTTGTGGACACCTGTGCTGCGGAGTTCCGGGCAGCCACACCCTATTACTATTCCACCTGGGAAGAAGAATGCGAGGCCAGGGTATCGGACAAAAAAAAGGTGATGATTCTGGGCGGCGGACCCAACCGCATCGGGCAGGGCATTGAGTTCGACTACTGCTGTGTGCATGCGGCCTTTGCCCTGCGGGAGATGGGTGTTGAATCCATAATGGTGAACTCCAACCCGGAAACCGTTTCCACGGATTATGATACCTCGGATAAACTCTACTTCGAGCCCCTGACCAGAGAAGATGTGCTGCACATCATTGAAAAGGAAAAGCCCGACGGAGTTATCGTGCAGTTCGGCGGGCAGACCCCCCTCAACCTCTCCGAAGCCCTCCATGCCGAAGGCGTTCCCATTCTGGGAACCCAGCCCGAAAGCATAGACATGGCCGAAGACAGGGAGCTTTTTCAGGCCATGCTGCATAAACTGGGCCTGCGCCAGCCCGCCAACGGGACGGCCAGCTCCGTGGAAGCAGCCCTGAAGGTGGCACAGAAGATAGGCTATCCCGTGGTGGTACGGCCTTCCTATGTACTGGGGGGAAGGGCCATGAAGATAGTCTATGACGATGATTCCCTGCTTTCCTTTACCCGGCTTGCCATGGAAGCCTCACCGGGTCATCCTGTGCTGATAGATAAATTTGTTTCCGATGCCGTGGAGCTGGATGTGGATGCCATCAGCGACGGAGAAACCACCATCATCGGTGGCATCATGGAGCATATCGAGGAAGCAGGTGTCCACTCCGGAGACTCCGCTTGCGTGCTGCCGCCCTACAGTATCGGCGAAAAGATGCTGGAAGAGGTGAGTGCCGCAACCAAGGCCATGGCAAAGGAGCTGAAGGTGGTGGGGCTTATGAACGTTCAGTACGCCATACAGGGCCAAGAACTCTTCGTGCTGGAGGTAAACCCCAGAGCTTCCCGCACCATTCCCTTTGTGAGTAAGGCCACGGGTGTTCCTCTGGCAAAACTTGCCACGAGGGTTATGATGGGTGAAAAACTTTCCGGTATGGGGCTGACGGAAAAACTTACTCTAGGGCATTACTCCGTCAAGGAAGTTGTGCTGCCCTTTGACCGCTTCCCCGAATCCGATACCCTGCTGGGGCCTGAAATGAAATCAACGGGCGAAGTTATGGGCATTGATATGGATCTGGGTATGGCCTTTGCTAAGGCCATGCACGGTGTGGGTCAGAAAATCCCCTTATCCGGCTGTGTTTTCATCAGTGTTAAAGATGCTGACAAAGCAGCAGCCCTGAGGCTTGCCAAGGAATTTGCCGCCTTAGGCTTTTCCATTGCCGCAACCAGAGGCACATCCACCTGGTTTAAGGAAAATGGCGTTGAAAACCGCATGATCAAAAAGGTTTCCATCGGCAGACCCCATGTGGTGGATGCCATCAAAAACGGAGAAATTCAGCTCATTGTGAACACAGCCAGCAACGATACCCGTATTCAGGAAGACGGATACCGCATCCGAAGGGCAGCCCTGCAGTACCGTGTTCCCTATACCACCACCATGGCAGGGGCAAGGTCCATTCGCCATGCTGTATCCGTTCTACAGCAGGGTGCTCCGGATGTACGCAGCCTGCAGGAGTACCATTCCTGATACCCCTCTCCCCCAGAAACAATGACCGGGCTAAGGGCATAATATCGTAGGGGCAGGCCCCTGTGCCTGCCCTTCACCCTCTCCCCCTGGGTGGTGGCTGAGGCTCTCGAAGCCAGAGGGCCGGGGTGAGGGTATAGTTTCAGAAAAATTCAAACAAGAAATACGGCCACAATATAAGGAAATACACCATGACCAGCCAGCGCCCCAGAGAAGCCTGCGGAATCTTCGGTGTCCATCAGCATCCCGATGCCGCCCAGCTCTGTTATTTCGGACTCTACGCCCTACAGCACAGGGGCCAGGAAAGCGGCGGTATTGCCGTCAGCCGTGACAAAACCATCCTCTGCCACAAGGGCATGGGGCTGGTTCCGGATATCTTTCAAAAACAGGATATCCAGACTCTGGGGGGCGGCACGGGCATCGGCCATGTGCGCTATTCCACCACAGGCGGCTCCAACATCCTTAATGCCCAGCCCTTTGTGGTACAGCACAAGGGCAGACACTACGCCCTTGCCCACAACGGTAACCTCGTCAATGCCCATATTCTCAAACGGGAACTGGAGGATGAAGGCTCCATCTTCCAGACCACCATGGATTCGGAAATCGCCATCCATCTTTTCATCAAGAACCTGAAAAACGCCACTTTGGAAGAAGCACTGTCCCGCACGGCTCTGCGCCTCGAAGGGGCCTATTCCTTTGTGGCCTCCACCAGCCACGGGGAGCTCATCGGCATGAAAGACCCCAACGGCTTCAGGCCCTTATGCCTCGGAAAACTCAACGGCCGCTATGTGCTGGCCTCGGAAACCTGCGCTCTGGATCTGGTGCAGGCGGAGTTCATCCGGGAGCTGGACCCCGGCGAGATTGTCATCATCCATGAAGACGGCATCCGCTCCTTTAATCCCCATCCGGCACCCAAAAGGCATTTCTGCATTTTCGAATACATTTATTTCGCCCGGCCGGATTCCACCATCTTTGAAAAAAATGTGTATGAAACCCGCAAGGCCCACGGCAGGGCTTTGGCACTTGAGGCACCGGTAAAGGCGGATCTTGTCATGCCCTTTCCCGACTCCGGCATGTATGCCGCCATCGGCTACGCCGAAGCCTCGGGCATTCCCTTTGAAATGGGTATGATCCGCAACCACTACGTGGGCCGTACCTTTATCCAGCCCACCCAGGAGATGCGGGATTTCAGCGTTCGGGTGAAGCTCAACCCCGTAAAGGAAGTGCTCCGGGGAAAGGACATCATTATTATTGAAGATTCCATCATTCGGGGCACCACGGCCAAAACCCGAGTAAAGGCACTGCGGGAGCTTGGTGTCAACAAGGTACACATGCGCATCAGTTGCCCGCCACACCGCTTTCCCTGCGTCTATGGCATTGATTTTTCCAGCAAGGGCGAGCTGATAGCAGCCAGCAAAACAGTGGAAGAGTTAAGGGATTATCTGGGGCTGGATTCCCTGCATTACCTTTCCATTGAGGGCCTTGTAAAGGCCACGGGGATTGAAAAGAAGGGGGATGGGTTTTGCATGGCCTGCTTTGACGGGAAATATCCTGTGAACTTTGATGCCAGCCTTACCAAGGGGTGTCTGGAGGGGTAGGGGGAGTATATGAAAATCTGTGTTTCTCAAGCCCTCAACACATGGTGCTTTCCAAAAATTACTGAGAATATCTAACAGCTTATCTGTTTAAAAGCATTCTCACGGCCCTGCCTATGATGATCAGTACGACAACAGCAACAACAAGCTTGATCAACTGGCTGGCAGTCCAGAATAAGGTCTGAAAAATAACCATTCCCAAAGGAACAAGGATTACCAAAGCTATTAAAACAAGGCATCCCAGAGAAAAATCCTTAAACATGCGGTCTCCTTCATTCAGCCATAGCTTGTTGGTCCGTTTGATGTCAGGCAATAAGGTTTTTTACGGTCATAGAGAAACCCTTTACGGATGCCCACTGACAGGTACAAAATCTGATCATAGAATTTTCCTTACCTGAAGCAGGTTCATACCATCGACACGGCCAAACAGGGATGTCGAAACTTCTGGATTCTATCGACACATAACCATAGCACACGACAGGCTTCGTTCACACTGCCAGGCAACCTTGGGGGCTGCGGATTCAGGATTGGGTCTGTGCATAAAAAGGCTGATACCTGCCAAAAACCGAAAATCCCAGAATCCCCTTTTTTAAAATTAAGGCCCGAATCATCTGACAATTACAATTGACAGGAGATCTTCTTGTAGTCGCATTACAATTATGTCAACCGCATCTGGAGGCTGAAAATGATCTGTATCCTTTGGCCTTCAAGCCATAGGGAAGCGTCCATAAAAAGATAGACCAAAGCCAGTTTTATGATTTCTTCGGGGATATTTTTTTCTGCAAGGGCCTGTTTTAATTCTTCAGGTATGCTTTTTTCCAAAGTGATGAGATAGTGGTCGATGGCTTCGGTGACGGTCTCGGTCATGTCCCCTGTATGCTGATTGTTTTCAAGAAGGGTTTCGGCAAGCTCTTTGATCTTTTTTTCAATCAGAAAAAAACGGCCTGCTCATGGAGTTCTTTGGATATCCGGCCCGTAAATTCCGCAGAGTATTCACCGGAAGTGGTCTTGAAATGAGACCCGTTTGCATGGGTAAACTTTTTTCCAGCACCGTGGCTGTGCTTTCCGGGGTTCCGGAAAAAAAGCAGTCCTTTGTACTGTTTCGATGCCAGTCTCAAGGCATGCCACCATAAGAAATACGGAAACAAGGAAAGGAAGACAGGTTCTCATATAATGCCCTCTGTTTTGAATGGTTTTTCCTCTTCAAACCTGGGCACATTATAAACCATCCATGCGACAGTTCAGGTCGCATAAAAACAAAGGAGCAAAAAAAATTTCAGGCCGGATTCCTATTCCAGAGAATTATGATGCTTTAGCCTTGACTTCCGCTTCCCCATTGTCAAACTTATGGACTGGAAGATCCTTGGGATACACTGGAAGCCAGCGACAATGACTTCTCTCTGATGGTCATGGCCCAGATCAAAGCCAAAAGCAGTAAATCAAAGGATATTAGAGAAAAAAAATGAGAGTGACAACCAAAGGACAGGTTACGATACCCATTCATATACGGGAAAAATTAGGGATAACTCCAGATACAAAGATTGATTTTGGAGAAGAGGGAAGCCGGATCTTTTTGGCAAAACGAAATGGAACAGACCGTGCAACCAACAGGTTTAAAAAACTTCGTGGTGTGGCAACTGTCAAAATGACCACAGATGAAAGAATGGCACTCACAAGAGATGATTTATGAAAGGTCTTCTTGTTGATTCCAAATAGAATCCTGGATATTTTTCTCGCTGATCCTGTTTGGGCTGAATGGTCAGAGGCCTCTCTTTTTGAAAATGCCCAACAGACTCCTTTATACATTAACCCCATCATATATTCTGAAATTTCCATTGGATTCAATAAGATTAAGGAATTGGAAGTTGCTGTTTCAAAAAGCGGATTTAAAATGTTAGAAATTCCAAAGAAAGCCCTTTTCCTTGCTGGTAAAGCTTTTCTCAAATATCGAAAGCAGAAAGGTACAAAGAAGTCTCCATTGCCGGATTTTTTTATCGGGGCACAAGCCGCTGTACTAGATCTTGCGTTAATCACACGAGATAAAAACAGGTACCCAACCTACTTCCCAAAGATTAAAATCATTTCTCCTGAATAAGCAAGCCCATCGAACCGGTTTAAAAAGATATTTTCAGATCCCAGGTGATCCCATGATGAAATCGGGTTGATTCTTCGATAATGTTGCCATCTATGCACCCAGGCATTAGACCCTCACCCCAGGGCAGGCTTAAAGACCTGCCCCTACGAATGCTTTTTACTTCCCCTGTTTTGTAGAGGCACCCTTTACGGGTGTCCACCGGCAAGTACAGAATCTCGTCTT
Source organism: Desulfobotulus pelophilus (assembly GCF_026155325.1). Classification (NCBI taxonomy): domain Bacteria; kingdom Pseudomonadati; phylum Thermodesulfobacteriota; class Desulfobacteria; order Desulfobacterales; family Desulfobacteraceae; genus Desulfobotulus; species Desulfobotulus pelophilus. Next base: position 63,249 of record NZ_JAPFPW010000016.1, read on the forward strand.
CCAATTTTCCTGAACTGAAGCGATCCGCCATGAACATGAAGCAGCTCGTGATGCCAGCCAGGGTGTGTGTTGCTGTCCTGGGACATCCGTCGCATGAGCTTCGTATGGATGAATACTTTCTCCTTGCCACAGGCCTCTTCTCCCAGAACACCGATCTCCACGGGTTTCTTCAGATAAACCGATGCTGTCTGCCGCCTGGCGATATCCCGTTCCACCAGCGAGCTGATCCGGCAACAGAGCTGTTCGAAAAGCAGCTACAGCCATTCGTGGCTGTAGATCTTTGGCAGCTTTTCATTAACATGGAGCCTCGTTTGCTCCATCAATGACCGCACAACGGCAATTTTCAGGCAAGTCCAGCGGGCTACCTGCTCAACCCCTTTGAGCATGAAAAGAATCCATTCTTCCCACCCTGCCTTCTGCGTCACCTGATTCAGGATATGGTAATATGCGGATTTAATCTGCACAATATAACGGCTCAGATAGGGTATCGGCAGGGTCAGCAGGCCCTGCCGATCAGATAAAGAACATTGAGGATATGCCCGGTGCGGCCATTGCCATCGTAAAAAGGATGAATGGCCTCGAACGGGTAGTGACGGATGGCCTCAAGAGGGCTGCCGCCCGAGGTCCGGATATCCCTGCATGGGCATGTATTTTGAAAAAATGGGAAGCCCTTGGTTCTGGACAGCCCTTCGTGTAAAGGCTATCTTTCATGGGTTCTTTGGAAGCCGTTCACCATTTCGGAAAAGGAAGCTCCCATGATCGAAAGCCGGTACCTTAAAGACAACATCGAAAATATACAAAAACTCATGCAGATTCCAGCCCTGCGTCATTTTGAGGTCCGCAGCCTTTCCCGGCTTCTGCGATTGAGTAAAATCAGGGAATATGAAGATGGAGAATTCATCATAAAAGATGGAGACCAGGATTCCTGGCTTTATTTTCTTCTTGCAGGCAGTGTCCGAATCCAGAAAGACGGACATGAAATCTCCCGCATCCATACAATGGGAGAAATTTTTGGGGAAATGCGCCTCATTGACAAAAGAGCCCGCAGTGCGGATGTGATTGCCATGGGGCCTGCTGTCTGCCTTGCCGTGGATACCAGCGCAGACAACCGCATGGCCGGAGAAGAGGGCAGCGATGCCCAGATGGACTTCCTCCTTCTCCTTTATAAAATTTTTGCCGAATACCTCTCCGCGCGCCTCCGACTGGCCAATGAAGAACTGGTATCAGCAAAAAAAGAATCCGAAAGTCTGAAAAAAAGCCTGGACAAAAAAAAATGAAACAAAAAACCGTTGCTTTCCAGCCCCATGCCACCAATCTTTTTTTTCACATTCTTACGGCCTGCAACCTGAAGTGCAGGCACTGCTACATCCGTCAGGATCAGCACGGCAGCCAAACCCTTTCCATAGAAACCATTGAGGCCTGGCTGGCCCTTTTTTCCGAAAGAAAAAAAACGGCCAACGTGATCTTTCTCGGCGGAGAACCCACCCTTCACCCCGACCTCAGCCGCGCCGTCAAAACAGCCAAAGCCATGGGCTACGCATCTGTCACCATTGATTCCAACGGTTATCTTTTCCATAATATACTGGAAAAAGTAAGCCCAGATGACGTGGACTTCTTCAGCTTCAGCCTGGATGGTGCCACAGCCCCTACCTGCGACGCCATAAGGGGGGAAGGCGTTTTTGATATCTGCACACAAAACGCCCGCAAAGCTGCGGATAAAGGTTTCTCCACCAGCCTGATCTACACAGTAAGCGACAACAATATTCATGAACTGGAAAAGATGCCGGAGCTTCTCAAGGATCTGGGCATCTCCCGCTTTTTCATTCAGGTACTGGGAATGAGGGGCAACTCCGTTCAGGATCCGGGTCAAAAGCAGGTAAATCGTGAAACATGGACCTCCCTTGTACCGCAGGTGGCCAGAGAAGTTGCCTCTCTGGGGATTGGCGTCACCTGGCCCAGGGTCTTTCTGGAAGAAAAAGACCACTTTGAATGTGCAGGGCTCGTGGCAGATAACTTTTTCGTCTTTCCCAACGGACGGGTCTACCGGTGTCCCCTGTGCGAGGACTACCCCATCCATGCCTTTGAAATTCAGGAGAACAGACTCATGGAGCGCCCGCCTCTGCATGAGGGTAACTTTTTTTCTCTCCGCATTCCAGAGGGATGCGTCATGAATCGTCTGGTTCAGCCTGCCAATCTTCGGTACACAGCACAAGGCACGCCTGCCTACCGCATCGCCTGCTGTCTCTTAAAAGAAGAAATTCTTCCCTGAATCAGCCCCGCTGTTGCAGACAAATGGTCAGCGCCACATACACAAAAAAAAACAGCTTCTTTTCCGAAAAACCCGGAAAAGAAGCTGTTTTTTTGGGAGACTAAAAACTCTGCACAAGGATCAAAAAACCTTGACAAACCCCCTTTGACAACTTAGTTTGTTCCACGTGTTTGGCTGAGGCAAAAATAAAGATGGCGCCTATGAATTTAACTAGCCGCAAAAACACCGGAAATAACATCCAAAAATGAAACAGCATTTGCGCCCAGTTTTCGGCTGCTGCAAAAAACAAGGAGAAGACAAATGCTTTATCGACTGCGCAGAAAACACCGAAAAAACGGCAACACCTGCCAATGTGAACCGGAAACGGCGCATACAGCCTGCCCCCTTGACTGCCAGGTATTAACTCAGGTCGGCAAAGGTTGCCGATGCCGCATCCGGGGACATAAATCCTGCGGGGCCGTTCGACAGCGACTTCTGGACCTTGGCTTTGTCCCCAACATGGAAGTGGAGGTTGTCCGCTGTGCCACCTTAGGCGACCCTCTCGAAATGCGGGTTGGTGATTACTATGTAACCCTGCGAAAACGGGAAGCTGCCCTTATCGAGGTGCAGGATTTATAGGTTTCCGGCTTGTCCTCCACTGCAACCCGAAACATACAGCAACTTTTTTCTTCAAAGGTTCCCATGTCCTCCACCGCAAATCCCATAATGATCGGTCTTGCCGGGCAGCAGAATGCCGGAAAGTCCACCATGTTCAATATGCTGACAGGCGCCAACCAGCATATTGCCAATTATCCAGGTGTCACTGTTGACAAAAAGGTTGGAAGTTACCGGGATAAAGAGGGCAGGGTGGAGGTTGTGGATCTGCCGGGAACCTACAGTCTTACCTCTTTTTCTCTGGAAGAGAGGGTTGCCCGTGATTTCCTGCTCCAGGAAAAACCGGAAGTCATAGTAAATGTAATTGACGCTTCCAGCCTGAGAAGGGGTCTTTACTTTACCTTCCAGCTTCTGGAAATGTCTTTTCCTGTGGTAATGGCCCTGAACATGGTGGATGTAGCCGAAGCTAACGGCCATAAGATTGATGCTTTCCGACTTTCTGAAAAACTGGGTATCCCTGTGGTTCCCACCGTTGGGAGAAAAAGCAAAGGCAGGGCAGAGCTGAAACAGGCCATACGACAGACCGCCGGTACACGCCCGGCTCCGCTTCCCATCCAGTATGGCCCTCTTGAAAAGCCCCTGTCTGCCATACTGGACCTGCTGAAAGAATCGGAAAGTCTGGGACAAAAAGTTCCCCTGCGCTGGCTGGCCATAAAGCTCATGGAAGAAGACAATGAAGGTATCCGTCTTCTGAAGGAATACCATAAGGATGCGGGCAGGGTACTGGACACCGTGCGGGATCTCATTGCCGCTTTCCGGAAAGACACCAATCTTTCTCCAGGAGACCATGTTGTCGCGTGCAGGGATCAGCTTGCCGTTGCCATTGTGGATGAATGCGTTGAAATTACAGGAAAAGACAGGATACGGTTCTCGGAAAAGATAGACAGGGTTCTTCTGCACAGGGGCCTTGCACCTCTTTTTCTGGTCTTTACCGTGTACATGATCTACGAACTGTCCATAGTGCAGGGCTACAAACTGACAGCCATCACCTGGCCCGTTCTGGCATGGGTCCGTGGGACACTGGCAGGTTTTCTGCCCGACCCGGGTATGCTCAATGATACCATACTGCGCTCCCTCCCCCTGTGGATGATCGACAGTGTGAATACCCTGCTGAATTACGTGCCCATATTCCTCATTCTGTTTGCTCTCATTGCCATACTGGAAGATTCCGGATATATGGCCCGCATCGCCTTTATTCTGGATCGGATTTTCCAGAGTTTCGGCCTGCACGGCCAGTCTACCCTCCCCTTCATTCTTGGGGGAGTTTTCACAGGTGGATGTGCCGTTCCCGGTATCATGGCCACAAAGGGAATTCCGGATGAACGGTCCCGTATGGCTACCATACTCACCGTTCCCTACATGAACTGCCTAGCAAAAATTCCTCTGTATGCCCTTTTGGTCAATATCTACTTTGCGGCTCATCAGTCCTGGGTAATGCTCTTTATTTCCACCATCACCATCATCATGGCCATGATCGTGGCCAAGCTGCTCACCATGACCATCCTGAGGGGCCAGGAAACAGCGCCCTTTGTCATGGAAATGCCCAACTACCATATGCCTACCCTCATGGGTGTACTGCGCAGAGCCTTTGACCGCACATGGGTATATATCAAAAAAGTGGGTACCATTGTTGTGGCTGTTGCGGTCTGTGTGTATGTACTGCTGCAATTCCCCGGAGTTCCCGAAGAACGCATGGCTGACTACGAGGTCAGAATGGGGATTGCACTCGCAGACTTCAGGGAAAACATTCAGGGAACGGATTTTGCTCCGATGCTGCAGGAGGATCAGGCAATACTGGATCTTCTCAATATCGCCACCACCTACCGTGAAGCCAAAATGGCAGCCTCTTCCCAGGAAGCTTCCCAGACTGTGGATGAACGCTACGAAGCATTGCATCCGGAACTTTTTCCCCTCCTGAGAGCCAGAACCGGAGAAACCAGGGCCATCAGCCGCTCCTTACGGACCCTGACTGCGGAACGGGGCGACATCCGGGCCGCCATCAGAGAAGACACCATTGTGTACAGCTATTTTGGCAAAGTAGGCAGGGCTCTGGAACCGGTCACCCAGTTTGCTGGTTTTGACTGGAAAATCAATGTGGCCCTCATCAGCTCCTTTGCTGCCAGAGAATCCAGCGTAGCCACCCTCGGCGTTCTTTTTCAACAGGGAGCGGATGAAAACATCGCCCTTGAAGAACGTATGAGCAGGGAAAGCGATGCCTTTGGAACAACTCCCCTGCATGCCCTTGCCCTTATGATCTTTTTTGCGCTCTATCCGCCCTGCCTTGCCGCAACCATTATGATCAAGGTGCAGACGGGGTCCTATAAATGGATGGTGTTTTCCATTATCTTCCCCACTTTATTCGGCCTGGCCATAGCCAGTGGGGTATTCACCATCGGCTCTGCCCTGAACCTCAGTGGCCTGCAAGCCATGGCCGGTTTCTATGTTGTGGCCCTTGGAACAGCCCTCCTTCTCTCTTTTGTCAGGGATCCAGCATGGAAGGCGGAACAGATGGCCTCATCCGGAATAAAAGGAGCCTAACCATGTTCTGGGAATATCTGATACTCATCGCCATTGTAGCATGGGCCATATTTTATCTGTGGCATATTTTCTTCCGGAAAAAAGGATGTTCCTGTGACTCCTGTCCGTCCGCATGCGATACTTCCTGCACCGCACAAAAACTGGGAATTCACTACCCTGAGTCTGATCCGGCAAACAAAAAGGGAGAAGATTCACAATCTGAAGTAAAGCCTAAAAAATAGACCGCCAGGATACTATTCAGGCCAAGGTTCATTCTCGCACGCATTTTTTTAGACTTAACAAACAAAAAAAGCTTTACCGATATAACTTTGATTTTCTAACCTTTCTAGGCAAGGAGATACTATGAAACTTGGAAAAATGGCAACCCTACCCATTCTTGCTGGATTTATGATGCTGCCCCTTTCGGCCATGGCCCATACCCCCCTGTTCTCCTGCTTTGACAACGGAGACGGCACCATTTATTGCGAAGGAGGTTTTTCAGATGGATCCACAGCAGCAGGGGTTCCTGTGGTCATAAAAGACAGCTCCGGCAAAGAAGTCAAAAGACTGGAACTTTCCCGGACCAGTGACGTTGAGTTCGAAAAGCCCAAAGGAAATTACTCCGTCACGTTCGATGGAGGAGAAGGGCACAGTATCGAAATCCCCGGTTCTCAAATTTTTGAATAATGTATACAAATGTCCGGGGCCATTGGGGCAACGGACATTCAGAATCAGTAACCCCAGCATAACTTCAATGAAACCAAAGGACGACAGATGAAAAAAGGATTTATTCTTGCCGGCCTCATCACCCTTTTCTCAGCCGCCTCCGCACTTGCCCATTTCCAGATGGTCTACACTCCCCAGAGTGCTCTGGAAACCGGCGGAGACCTGAACCTGAAACTGGTGTTCACCCATCCTTTTGATGCAGACCACACCATGGACATGGGACCTGTTGAAGAATTCTATGTCATCCACCAGAGAGGCGAAGAAGGCCAACCCCGTAAAACCGACCTGAAAGAATTCCTTCACGAAATCAGCTGGAAAAGTCTGGATAATGAGGGAAAAGCCTATGATGCAAAAATTCCTTCCCGTGTCATGCGCTCCATGGGAGACTATGTCTTTGTGCTGGTACCCTCTCCCTATCTGGAGGGAGAAGATGAATATATTCAGCAGTATACGAAAATGATCATGAACGTCGGTGGCGTTCCGGGTAACTGGCATGAGCCTGTGGGTCTCCCCGTTGAAATTGTTCCCCTTGACAAGCCCTATGCAAACTGGACCGGCGGCGTTTTCCGTGGTGTGGTCATGGCCAATGGCGAACCAGTTCCCCATGCGGAACTGGAAATTGAGTATCTCAATCATGAGCCCGACATGAGAAGAAATGCTTTCAAAAAACGCCCCGGTATCAAAGCTCCCCATCCTGCCTTTGAATCCATGGGTATCCGGGCAAACGCCAACGGCGAATTCACCATCGGCCTTCCCAAGGCAGGCTGGTGGGGCATAGCCGCACCCGATCTTGTTGAAACCGAGTATAACGATATCGATATGGTCAAAGAAGCCGTTCTCTGGATTCAGGTGACAGACATCAAATAATCATTTATAGTCTTTCGTATTCTTTCACATCCTTACGGGGCGGACAGCTATTTGTCTGCCCCGTTCGCTTCCTGACCCCCTGTTTCACTGCCAGGAAAAGACCATGAAAAAAAAATTTGCCATCCGCCACGATATCCCCGGCCGCATCCGCATCCATGCTTCCCGTCTCCGTCTGGCAGAAACAGAACAGGAACTGAAAGAAAAAACGGAACGCATGGAAGGACTGCTCTGGATCCGCATCAACCCCGGATGTGCCAGCCTTGTGATGCTCTATGACAGGGACAGGCTTTCCCGAGAGAACCTCCTTGATTTTCTGGATCATTTTTTCAACGCCGGTTCGACCACCCCGCTGAAAAATCCGGCTGAGGAGAACCCCGAATGCGTCTGTGTGGAAGAACATGCTGTCCGAAAGGCCTTCATCCGCTTTGCTGCCGTTTCGGCAGTAATGGGAGGGGTGGTTCTGCGCAATGCCCTTTTTAAAACGGCCACTCTGCAGACAGCCTTCAGTCCTCTGGGAATGGCTACCTTTGCCCTTACCGTACCCCTCATCCGGTCGGCACTGAAGCGGACCCGAGAACGAAAACTCACCCTGGATGGCTTCCTTGCCGCAGGAAGCACGGCAGCCATTGCCGCAGGCGAAGCCATGACCGCTTTGGAAATTCTCTGGATCAATTCCGGCGCGGAACTTCTTTCCGCATGGATAGCGGAACGCTCCCGTAAAAGCATTGCGTCCATTCTGGATATCACCTCCCATCATACCTTTGTGCTGATGGATGGCGTTGAAGTGGAACGCCATGTATCGGAGCTGGAAGCAGGCGATATTGTCGTGCTGCACACAGGAGAAAAAATATCCGTGGATGGTACCATTATCCATGGTCAGGCTCTGGTGAATGAGGCTCCCATCACCGGCAGGGACGAACAGGTTCACAAAAAAGAAGGCGATACCGTACATGCAGGTACCTTTGTCCGCCAGGGCGTCATTCAGGTAAGGGCGGAATTTGTAGGCGACAGTACCTACCTTGCAAGGGTCATGCACAAGGTGGAATGCGCTCTGGAAAGCAGGGCTCCCATAGAAGGCGTTGCGGACAGACTGGCATCCAGCCTGGTAAAAGTTGGGCTGGGTGTGACGGCTGTCACCTTCCTCACCACGGGCAGTGCCTGGCGCTCCTTTACGGTGCTGCTGGTCATGGCCTGCCCCTGCGCCACCGTGCTGGCGGCATCTACAGCCATCAGTGCAGCCATCAGTGCGGCAGCCAGAAACCGCATTCTCGTCAAAGGAGGACGATATCTGGAAGAAGCCGGAAAATGTAATCTGATTTTCTTTGATAAAACCGGCACCCTCACCACAACGGAACCCGTACTGCAGGAGGTGGTCACCCTTCCCGGCATGGAAGAAAATGATCTGCTGACCCTTGCCTGCTCAACGGAAACCCACAACCATCATCCTCTGGCCCAGGCCGTAGTGGCCGAAGCCCAGCGAAGGGGGCTTTCCCCACTGGCCCACGAAGTCTGCGAGTATTATCTGGGCATGGGCATGCGGGCTGTGATAAACGGCCGGGAAATGCTGGTGGGTAATTCCAAACTTCTCAGCATGTTTGATGCCCATAACAGTATTCTTGCCGATGAATTTGACCGTATGAGTCGCAAGGGCCTTACAGTGCTCCATGTCTTTCAGGATAAACAACCCTTAGGCCTCATGGGTTTTGCCTCCCAGGTGAGGCCCGAAGCAAAACGGGTACTGGATCGTCTGAGGGCAATGGGGGTCCGTCGCATTGTGCTCATCACCGGAGATGAGGAAAACAGCGCAAGACAGCTGGCCGAAAGTCTCGGCATAGAAGAATGTCATGCTTCCCTCATGCCCGAAGAGAAAGCCGAGATCGTGCGGAAAGCCATGACGGAATCCTGGAAAACCATGGTGGTGGGAGATGGCATCAATGATGCTCTGGCCCTGACCTCCGCCGATGTGGGAGTGGCCATCGGCACGGCCGGATCAGAAGTTGCCGTGGAAGCGGCAGACATTGCCCTTGCTTCCGACGATCTGGATGCCCTGGCCGATGTATATGGACTCAGTCAGAAAACCCTTGGCATCGTGCGACAGAATTTTTGGATTGCCACGGGATCCAACCTTGTGGGCGTGAGCCTCGGTGCTCTGGGGCTGCTTTCTCCTGTGGCTGCAGGTCTTGTGCACATGGGGCACAGTCTGGGTGTTCTGGCCAATTCCTCCCGCCTGCTGGGCTTTCATAAAAAAATGCCCTGAAACCTTGCGATGCAATAAAAAGTAAGAAATAATCCCTATGCGATACCCATTCCCACAACACGTATAAAAACCTGCTGCGGCATGGCAAAAGCCAAACAATGCGTTACGAGCCATGCCTGAGCAACCAGATGCATCATCGGATTTTCAGCCTTGTTTCGTTGCTCCACCCCCAACCAAGGAGAAGAACAGATGAGCCATAACGACAGCAAGGGCGGGGTCTACCCATCTCCAGCCCAGGCACAGCCTCCATCCGGCACTACCGGACAGGGGCATGGTCACATGACAGAACATGCCACAGGCCAGATCTCTGATGTTGGCATGCAGGGTGCCAGCATGACCTTCGGTTCTGCACAGCCCGGGCCGGACATGGGCCAGCCCCATTACGCTTCGCAGATTCCCGGAGCAGCCCCCTATCAGGGAGCACCCCTGTCACCGGAAGAAACCCAGGCCCGCTATGCCTGGGGAGAAAAGCAGAGTCCGGAGATGACCATTCCTGCCGATTCCGTGGGAAATGAAAAGCAGGGAGGATACGGCAAAGAAGAGACCGTATCAACGGATGCGGGCGGGTGCACCGATGCAGCAGCGCAACCCTATCCCGCACCGGGTCAGCCTCCCCAGTTTCCAC